>JBCCPD010000118.1:0-9245 GCA_039025075.1 Pseudomonadota bacterium
ACCTCAGCCGCTTCGGCGGAGCAGTTGACGACGGCCGAGACGATGACCGACGGCGTGGCCGAACGGGCGCGCGAGGGCGCCGAGTCCGCCGGCCGGGCGGTGGAGGCGGTGCGGCGGATCGAGGCGAGCTCGTCCAAGATCTCCGAAATCATCCAGGTGATCGAGGCGATCGCCTTCCAGACCAACCTGCTGGCGCTCAACGCGGCGGTGGAGGCGGCGCGCGCCGGCGAGGCGGGCAAGGGCTTCGCCGTCGTCGCGTCCGAGGTCCGCTCGCTGGCCCAGCGCTCGTCCGAGGCGGCGCGCGACATCACCGGCCTGATCAAGGAGAGCGCGGCCAACGTCTCAGACGGCGTCGCCCAGGTGGACGCCACTGGGGGCGTTCTGGACGGGATCGTTCAGTCGGTCGAGGATCTGACCGCTTCGATCCGCGAGATAGCCCATTCGGGACGCGAGCAGGGCCATGCCATGGGCGAAATCAGCGCCGCCGTGGGCGAACTGGACGCGACGGTGCAGGAGACGACGCGCCGGGTCTCGGAGGCGGCGGCGCGCACGGGGGAGGTCATGACCTCGGCCGGAGAGACCGTGCGGGTCATGGAGGGCTTCAAGGTCGCCGCCGGCCCGGCCGCCTCGCCGCGCGCCGCCTGAGGCGCCCGGCCTCGAACGGCCGGCCGCGGAGCCGCCCAGACCGGGACCGGCCGTCGCGTTCGCCACGCAGACGGCGTCTTCGCGACCGATCACGTGGCGTCTTGTAGCGGGGGCGGCGGTCCTCGCCAGCCGCGTCTAACCCTCGGTTTTCGGGCGGAAGGGCGGTCAGGGCCCGGGATCGCGTTTGACGGCCGAACGGCGGCGGCGCTTGGCGAAAGCCGAACAGGCGCCGGCCAAGCCAAAACCTCGGCGCGCGGCGGCGGGTCGCGCGGTGCGGGCGTCCAGCCGTTCTACGCCGCCGTGCGGCTCCGCCATGCGGATGAAGGCCTCTAGCGGTTCGCGCATGGCGGCGAGCTTTGGCGGCAGAGTCGCCGGACCGCGTCGCAGCGGCTCGGTCGACTTCAACCGCTGGTTTTCGGCGACGCAGTGGGAACAGCCGCCGCCTCGCGGGTCCCGCGGTGCACTGAGCGATCCACGCCGCCGCCCGGCTCCGAGGATCGCGTCCGGCGCCGAGGCCTGACTTGCAAGAAACCGGTGGCGCGTGCGTCGCCGCCGGTCCTGCGATCTTGCGCGCTGCGCCGCGCCGAGGTTTCGCCGCTGGCCGAATGCATCGCGGTGCCGACGAGATGAGGCTCGTTCCTAAGTGTCCATCGCCGGGTCGCTGAAAGGCGGATCGCCTCCGTCGAGCCGTCGTAGAGCCGCCGCCGCCCAGCGGCGGTCGGTCGGCCGCCGGGCCGCCGACCCGACGTCGCCGCCGACCAGACGCTGCCCGGCAGCCGCAGGCGACCTGCCGCAGCGGCGCCGCCGGAGTTTCGCCGCCGCGCCGTCGCGGCTGATCCGCCGGCGCGCAGCCGCCGGCGTCCGCGCGTCCGATCCAAGCCTCCGCTCCCGCAGTCGCCCGGACAGCCTCTGATCCGCCGGCGGTCTTCTTTTGCAAGCCCCCGCGACCTTGGCCCTCGCCGATCCCCCGGGGAGGCCGCGTCCGCACGCGTGTCGGCACGATCCTTTCCGGTCGAGCCTCGCAGAGGCTTGATGGCCGGCGGCATGGGCGGGCAGGGGGTTGGCGCTACTTTCGCTGTTAGCTACGTACACAAACCAACATCACCGTTCATCTTGGCCACCATGAAGAAACAATCTGTCAGCCGATCCCCCGCTACGCATCCCGGCTCGACATCCTAGATGTTGCTCACGTTCCCACCGCACCCGCCGAAAGGAGACCGTCTCATGCGCCTCACCTCTCTGATCGCCGCTTCGGCCTTGGCCGTCGCCGCCGCTCTGCCGCTCGCCGCCCCCGTGTCGGCCGAGCCCTACGTGATCGACAAGTCCCACGCCGTCGTGACCTTCCGCGTTTCGCATCTGGGCTTCGCCGACACCCATGGCGTGTTCCGCGAATTCGACGCCGAGATCGACTTCGATCCCGACGCGATCGAAGAGGCCTCGGTCGCCTTCACCATCGATGCCGGCTCCGTCGACACGTTCTGGGAAGCCCGCGACAAGCATGTCCGCTCCGCCGATTTCCTGGATGTGGAGAACCATCCGGAGATCACCTTCGTGTCCAAGGAAGTGCGCCTGATCTCCGCCAACGAGGCGGAGCTGGTCGGCGAAGTCACGATGAAGGGCGTCACCAACGAGGAGGTCTTCACCGTCGTCCTCAACAAGATGGGCCCGTCGCCCTTCAACAAGGACCTCACCATCGCCGGCTTCACCGTGACCGGCGAGATCGATCGGACCGACTACGGCATCACCTACGCGGCCCCCGCCGTCGGCGCCGTGATGCCGATCCGCATCGACATCGAGGCGAGCCCCAAGTCCCAGAAAGGCTCCTGAGCCACATGCGCGGCGCGCTGCGTACCGCGGCGGCCGCGGCGCTGCTCCTCCTGACCGGAGGGGCGGCGCAAGGGACGCAGTGGCAGGTGCAGGACGCCGAGTCGGTCCTGGAGTTCGACGTGGTGGTCAACGACGTCGAGACGCGCGGCCGCTTCCCCGCCTTTTCGGGCGTCGGCCGGTTCGATCCGGCCGCGCCGCAGAACAGCCGCCTGACGCTGGAGATCGACGCCGGTCGGCTGGATCTGGGCAACCCGCTGGCCAGCACCTTCGGCCGCAGCGTCGACTGGTTCGACGCGGAGGCGCATCCGACGGCGCGCTTTCGGCTGTCGGACCTGCAGGCGGATCCGGCCGGAGAGGACGGCCGCTGGCTGGCGAGCGGAGAGCTGGAGCTGCGCGGCATCGTGCAGCCCATCCAAGCGCCGCTCGTTCTGGTGCTGGACGCGGACCGCGCCCGAGCGGTGGGCGAGACGATCGTCGACCGCGCCCTTTTCGGCATCGGTCGCGGCCCCACATCGCTGCTGATCGACGTGGGGCGCGAGATCAGGGTTCGGTTCGACCTGTCGGCCCGTCCCGTGGACGCGCGCTAGGGCGCCTGCGCGGCGCCTGCAAGGATCGGAGGAGCCGAAAGATGGCGCTTCGCAACGACGACGCGGCCTGGGGCCTGCCCGCCCGCCTGCTGCATTGGTCCATGGCGGTCATCATGATCGGGACGCTGGGGCTTGGCGCCTACACCGCCAACATCGTCACCGACGTCTACGAGCAGTTCGCGCTCGTGCAGATCCATAAGTCCTGGGGCTTCGTGGTCTTCGCCCTGGCCATCGCCCGCGTGGCCTGGCGGCTGGTCAACCCGACCCCGAAGGATCCGGAGGGCACGCCCGCCTGGCAGGCCAAGGCCTCCCACCGCGCGCACCAGGCGCTTTACGTTCTGATGTTCGCCCTGCCGATCACCGGCTGGCTGATGTCCTCGGCCTCCACGCTGCAGGATCTCTACGGCATCAAGAACATGGTCTTCGGGCTGTTCGCGATGCCCGATCCCTTCGTCCCCGGCTCGGATGCGCTGGAGGCGGTCTTTTCGTGGGCGCACACGCTCTGCGCCGTCGCCCTGACCGCGATCCTGCTGGTCCACGCGGGGGCCGCGCTGAAGCATCACTTCATCGACCGCGACGGAGTGCTGACCCGAATGGTCCGCGGGCGGCCGCAGGAAGGGTCGGGCGAGGCGGGCGACGCGGCGATGCCGAAGACCGGCTGACGGTCCGCGTGGCGGCGCGAGCCGCGCGTCGGTCGGCCCTACGCCGTCGGCTTCGCTCTCAGCCCTCCGCTCCCGCCAGCTCTCCGAGCCGGCGCAGGATGGCTTCCGCTTCGGGCGCGTCCCAGACGGCATCGCCCTGCAGCCGCGCGATCTCCCGCCCCTGAGGGTCGAGGATCACCGTCGTCGGCAGGCCGAGAACGCCGATCGCGCGGGGCAGGGCGCTGCGCTCGTCGGACCAGGGCTCGAGCGCGTAGAGCATGTTGTCTTCCATGAAGGCCGTGGCCTTGGCGCGGCCCCGACGCTCGGTGTTCACGGTGACCACGTCGACCCGAGGGTCGTCGGACAGCGCTTGGCGCAGGCGGTCCAGCGCCGGCATCTCCTTGATGCAGGGCGGGCACCAGGTCGCCCAGAGGTTCACCACCGTCACCTGACCGGCGAAGTCCTGCACCGTCGCCGCGCCGCCGTTGGGGTTGACGAAGGTCGCGTCGACCGCCGGCTTGGGCGCCGCGTGGATCAGGAGCTTCTTCATGTCGCCTTCGCGCATCTCGGACAGCTCGGCCCGTTCGGCCTCGCTCAGGTCGGCCAGCGCGGGGTTTCCGAAGGCGGCGAGGGCGACTAGAAGGGCGACGGCCGAGGCGGTGCGGCGCATGAGGGCCTCCTGCAGGCTGATCGAGGACGAGGTCCCCTGACGATGACGGACGACGCAGGCCCCAAGGGAGCCAACGCCATGTGGGGCGGGCGCTTCGCCGAAGGGCCCGACGCGATCATGGAGGCGATCAACGCCTCCATCGGCTTCGACCGGCGCCTGGCGGCGCAGGACGTGGCCGGTTCGCGCGCGCATGCGGCGATGCTGTCGGCGAAAGGCATAATCTCGGCCGAGGACGCGGCAAAGATCGACGCGGGACTTCTCACGGTGTTGTCAGAGATCGAGGCGGGGAGGTTTCCGTTCTCGGCGGCGCTCGAAGACATCCATATGAACATCGAGTCCCGCCTGCGGGATCTGATCGGGGAGCCGGCGGGGCGTCTGCACACGGCGCGCTCGCGCAATGATCAGGTGGCGCTCGATTTCCGCCTGTGGGTGCGCGACCAGACCGACGCGGCCATCGAGGGGCTGACGTTGCTGATGCAGGCGTTTTTGGGCCAGGCGGAGGCGCATCCGGGTCTGGTGATGCCCGGCTTCACCCACCTGCAGACCGCTCAGCCGGTGACCTGGGGCCACCACATGCTGGCCTATGTGGAGATGTTCGGGCGGGACCGGGCGCGGATGCAGGACGCTCGCGCCCGAATGAACCTTTCGCCGTTGGGAGCCGCCGCGCTCGCCGGCACGTCCTTCCCCATCGACCGCGAGGCGACGGCGACAGCGTTGGGCTTCGACGGGCCGGCCGCCAACAGCCTCGACGCCGTCGCTGACCGAGACTTCGCCCTCGAATTCCTCGCCGCCGCCTCGATCTGCGCCACTCACCTCAGCCGCTTCGCCGAGGAGCTGGTGATCTGGTCCTCGGCCCAATTCCGCTTCGCGCGACTGTCGGACCGGTTTTCGACGGGCTCGTCCATCATGCCCCAGAAAAGAAATCCCGACGCGGCGGAGCTGGTGCGCGCCAA
Source organism: Pseudomonadota bacterium (assembly GCA_039025075.1). Taxonomy (GTDB): domain Bacteria; phylum Pseudomonadota; class Alphaproteobacteria; order Rhodobacterales; family Rhodobacteraceae; genus Albimonas. The sequence continues at coordinate 5,324 of JBCCPD010000118.1, forward strand.
GGTCGGCCGCATCACCGGCGCCTACATCGCGCTTTCGACGGTGATGAAGGGCCTGCCGCTGACCTATTCCAAGGACATGCAGGAGGATAAGGAACCGGTCTTCGACGCCGCCGACGCCCTCATGCTCGCTCTCGCGGCGATGGAGGGCATGGTCCGCGACCTCGCCCCCAACGCCGAGGCGCTTCGCGAGGCCGCCGCCTCCGGCTTCTCCACCGCCACCGACCTCGCCGACTGGCTGGTGCGCGAGGCGGGCCTGCCGTTCCGCGACGCCCACCACGTCGTCGGCGCCCTCGTGGCCAAGGCCGAAAGCCGCGGATGCGACCTGCCCGACCTCTCGCTCGAAGACATGCAGGCCGAGCACCCGGCGATCACCCAAGGCGTCTACGATGTCCTCGGCGTCGACAACTCCGTCGCCTCCCGCACCTCCTTCGGCGGGACGTCTCCCGTTCGGGTGCGCGAGCAGGCCGCCGCCTGGCGAGCGCGCCTGGGATGAAGGTGTTCGTGATCCTCGCGCTGCTCCTAGCGGGCGCCTGCGCCCGAAAGGGCGATCCGAACCGGCCCGAGGGCGCGTATGAAGACGATCGCCCCCGCGTCATCGCCCCCAGCCGGGTGGGCGACCCCATCCGCCGCGGCAGGCGCCTCTGACCCCTGCGCCCGCCGCCTCCGCCCAAGGACCCGCCGCATGCTGAAATACGTCTACCTGGCGCTCGCTCTGATCGGCACCGTCCTGCCGTGGTTCTACTTCGCCTCCTGGTTCATGGAGTTCGGCTGGGACCTCGGCGCCATGGTCGACGACTGGAACCGCACCGACGCGGGCACCGGCCTGGTCTACGACCTCACCGTCGCCTGGGCGGCGCTGCTGATCGCCGTCTGCGTCGACGTCTGGCGCAGCCGCGACTGGCGGCGTCTGGTCTGCCTGCCGCTGTCGATCACGGTCGGGGTCAGCTGCGCCCTGCCGCTCTGGCTCTACTTCCGCGAAACCCGGGCCGTCTGATGGACCATTTCCTCTACCGGAGCGGCGTTCTGCATGCGGAGGACGTGAGCCTGGCGGACATCGCCGCCGCCGTTGGCACGCCGGCCTACGTCTACTCCACCGCGACGTTGCAGCGGCACTACCGCGTCTTCGAGGAGGCGCTGGAGGGCCTGCCCCACCTCATCTGCTACGCCATGAAGGCCAACTCCAACCTCGCCGTGGTGGCGACGATGGCCGAGTGCGGCGCCGGCATGGACGTCGTCTCCGAAGGCGAGTTCCGTCGAGCCCTCGCCGTCGGCGTGCCCGGCGAGAAAATCGTCTTCGCCGGCGTCGGCAAGACCCGCGAAGAAATGCGCTTCGCCCTCGCCAACGACGTCCGCCAGTTCAACGTGGAGTCGGCGGAGGAGCTCGAGCAGCTCTCCTCCGTCGCCGTCGACATGGGCCTGATCGCCCCCGTCGCCATCCGCGTGAATCCCGACGTCGACGCCCGCACGCACGCCAAGATCACCACCGGCAACTCCGAGAACAAGTTCGGCGTCCCGATCTCCCGCGCCTCGGAGGTCTACGCCCGCGCCCGCGCCCTGCCGGGGATCGCGGCCAAGGGCCTCGACGTCCATATAGGCTCCCAGCTGACCGAACTCGCGCCCTACGAGGCCGCCTTCCGCAAGGTGGCCGAGCTGACCGAGACCCTGCGCGCCGAGGGCCATGCGATCGAGCGGCTGGACCTCGGCGGCGGCTTAGGCATCCCCTACCGCTCCGGCAACGAGGCGCCGCCGCTGCCCTTCGACTACGGCCAGCTGATCCGACGCACGGTCGGCCATCTGGGCTGCGAAATAGAAATAGAACCGGGCCGCCTCATCGCCGGCAACGCGGGCGTGCTCCTGTCGCGCGTCATCTACCGCAAGCAGGGCGAGGGCCGCGAGTTCCTGATCCTCGACGCAGCCATGAACGACCTGATCCGCCCGGCCATGTACGACGCCTGGCACGACGTCGCCCCGGTGGTGGAGCCGGCTCCGGGGGCCGAAAGGACCCCCGTCGACATCGTCGGCCCGGTCTGCGAATCCGGCGACAGCTTCGCCAAGCAGCGCGACCTGCCGCCCGTCGCGGCGGGAGAGCTGGTGGTCTTCCGCTCCGCCGGCGCCTACGGCGCGGTGATGAGCTCGGAATACAACTCGCGCCCCATGGTCCCCGAGGTTCTCGTGAAAGGCGATCAATTCGAAGTGGTCCGGGCGCGTCCGACGTTTGAAGAGATGCTTTCCCGCGATACCATCCCTGAATGGATCGCCGCCCCAGCCGACTCGGCCCCCGCTTGACGGGCCCCGCCTCCGCGCTGCGGCGACGCCCCCGCCCGCCGTCCATCCCGGCGCCGGGCCCGCTTCGCCGGAGCGCCGGATGACGTCGACCTCGGATCCCCTCAGCCCGCTGACCCAAGCCCGCCGCAAGGTGGACAAGCAGGCGCGTCGCGCCACCCGCGCGCTCTGGGCGGAGCGGGCGGTGGTGGCGCTTTGGCCCGCCTGGACCGTCGCGGCCGGGTTCACGGGACTGGCGCTGATCGGGGCGTTCGAATGGGCGCCGGCCTGGGCGCATTCGATGTTGCTGGCGCTGTTCGGCCTCGGCTTCGTCGCGGCGGCCGTCTGGGGCCTGCGCGGCTTCGCCCGCCCCGCGCCCGAGGAGGGCCGCGCGCGCCTCGACGAAACCAGCGAGGAGCGGCCGATCGCCGCGCTCGACGACGCGTTGATGGTGGGCGACGGCGACGCCGCTTCCCGCGCCGTCTGGGCCGCGCATCAGCGCCGCATGGCGGAGCGGGCGGCCGCGCTGAAGGCCCGCGCGGCGGACCTGCGCGTGTCCCGCCAGGATCGGCTCGGCCTGCGTCTCGCGGCCATGATCCTGCTCTCGGCCGGGCTGTTCGTCGCCGGTTCCGGCGGCGGCGACCGGCTGCAGGCGGCCCTGACCCCCAATGCCGGCCCCGCAGGCGCCGTGATCGGCCCCAGCCTCGAGGCCTGGGCCACGCCGCCGGCCTATACCGGCGAGCAGATGATCTACCTGACCGAGCGCATCGGCACGGAAGTGGCGCTTCCCGAAGGCTCGCGCCTGGCCATCCGCGTTTACAACGCGGCAGGGGAGCCGACGCTGACCCACGATCTGGGCGCGCCCGAAGACGGGGGAGAGGCGGCCTTCGCGCCTTTCGGCGACGCGACCTGGGACCTGCAGATGGCCGCCCTGCGCTCCGGCGCGCTCGACGTGACCGTCGAGGGGGAGAGCCTCGGGACCTGGACCTTCGCGGTGAACGAGGACGCGCCCCCGACGATCCGCTTCGACGCTCAGCCCGGGCAGGAGATCGCCGAGGCCGAAAACGGCCTCGGCGCCTTGCGCGTGGACTTTTCGGCCGAGGACGACCACGGCGTCGCCCGCGCCTGGGCCGTGATCGACGTCGACTACGCCGCCCTCGGCGCCGCGGAAGACCGTCTGCCGCCGCCTCCGGGGCTCGAGGCGCTGGAGATCGAGCTGCCGCTGCCCTTCACCGGCTCGGCGACCGAGGTCACCGACACGCTGATCGAGGATCTGACCGAGCATCCTTGGGCCGGCCTGCCGATCACCGTCACGCTGATGGCCGAGGACAGCCAGGGTCAGCGCGGGCAAGCCGGCCCCGTCTCCGGCGCGCTGCCGGGCCGCTACTTCTACGAACCCATGGCCCGCGCGCTGTTGGAGGAGCGGCGCACGCTCGCCTGGTCGCTGTCCAACGCCCGCGGCGTCATGCAGCGCCTGAAGGCCGTCACCGCCTTCCCCGACGCCTATTTCGGGGAGCGCACGCAGCCCTACCTGATCATCCGCTCCGCCATCCGCCGGCTCGACTACGCCATGGACGGCGGCCGCGTCGCCGAGGACTCGGCTTCGGTGATGGAGCTGCTGTGGCGCGCCGCGCTGCTGCTGGAGGACGGCGATCTGTCG
>JBCCPD010000119.1:0-9208 GCA_039025075.1 Pseudomonadota bacterium
ACGCGTCCAGCTCGGCCGTGTGGTTGAACACCACGTCGAGGATCACCTCGATCCCCGCCTGGTGCAGCGCCGCCACCGCCCGCCGCGGCCCGTCCGACCCCGAGGGCCCGAAATATCGCGGCTCGGGCGCCAAAAACGCGGCCGTGTTGTAGCCCCAATAGTTGCTCAGCCCCAGCTTCAGAAGCCGCGGCTCGTCCATGAAGGCCATGATCGGCAGCAGCTCCAGCGCCGTGACGCCCAGGTCCTTCAGGCGCGCGATCGCCGCCGGATGGGCCAGGGCGTCGAAGGTGCCGCGCAGCGCCTCCGGAACCTCGGGGTCGAGCTGCGTCAGACCCTTCACATGGGCCTCATAGATCACTGTCTTCGACCAGGGCGTCGCCGGCCGCTCCGCCGGATCCACCGGCGGAGGCAAGGCGCAGGTCACCGCCTTGGGCATCGCCGGCGCGCTGTCCGCGCTCTTCGTCGCCGCCAGACGCGGGTCCCAGCGGAACGGCCCGTCGAAGCGCCGCGCGAAAGGATCGGCGAGCAGCTTGGCCGGATCGAAGACCCCGGCCGCCTCCGGCCCGTCGGCCCGCAGCCCGTAGCGGACGCCGGCCACCAGCCCCTCGATCCAAGCATGGTGCACGTCGCCCGTTCGTTCGGACAAGCTGAGCCGCAGTTCCACATCCGCGTCGTCGAACAGGCACAGATGCACGCGCTCGGCCGCGCCGGCGCGCACGGCGACGTTGGCGCCGCCCGCCTCCAAGGTCACGCCGAGGGGATGCGGCCGGCCCGGCCCGGCGATTCTCATCCCGCCTCCCGGTCCGTCCCGCGCCGCGCCGCCGACGCCTCCGCCGCCTCGCGGTAAAGCGCCGCGTAGCGGGCCGCGCTCGGCCCCCAGCCCACCGGATGGCGCATCGCCGCGCGCCGCAGGCCGGCCCAGGCCGCGTCGTCGCGGTGCAGCGCGCAGGTCCGGCGGATCGCCTCCGCCAGAGCGTCGCCGCGCCCCGGCGCATGCACCACGCCCGTCGCCGCCCCGACCGCCAGCGCCGCCGGGTTCGCATCGATCACGGTGTCGCCGAGGCCCCCGGTCCGCGCCACCACCGGGATCGCGCCGTAGCGCAGCCCGATAAGCTGGGTCAGCCCGCAAGGCTCGAAGCGAGAGGGCACGAGGATCGCGTCCCCGCCCCCCTGCATCAGATGCGCCAAAGGCTCGTCATAGCCCACGACGCAGCTCACCCGTCCCGGATGGTCCCGCGCCGCCGCCGCGAAGCCGGCCTCCAGATCCACGTCGCCCGACCCCAGAAGCGCCAGCGCGCCCCCTTCGGCCAGCAGCGTCGGCAGAGCGTCGAGCAGCAGGTCCAGCCCCTTCTGGCGCGTCATGCGCGAGACGACGATGAAGATCGGCCCGTCCGTCGCCCGCAGCCCGAACCGCTCGCGCAGCGCCGCGCGGCAGGCCGCCTTGCCGGACAGGTCCCGCGCCGAAAACGCCGCCGGCAGCGCAGGGTCAGACGCCGGGTTCCACACCGCCTCGTCGATGCCGTTGAGCACGCCGCTGAAGTCGCCGCCTCGCCAGCGCAGCAGCGCCTCCAGCCCGTAGCCGAACTCCGCCGTCGTCAGCTCCCGCGCGTATCTCGGCGACACCGTCGTCACTCGGTCCGCGAACTGCAGCCCGGCCTTGAGGTAGCCGACCCGCCCATGCTGCTCGACCCCGTCGAAGCGCATCAGGCGCCGCGGCAGGCCGGCGGCCTCCAAAGCCTCAGGTCCAAAAAGCCCCTGAAAGGCGATGTTGTGGATCGTCATGACCGAGGCCGGGCCGCCGCGCAGCCTCAGCAGCGCCGGTACGGGCCCCGCCTGCCAGTCATGGGCGTGCGCCACGTCGAAGGAGATGCCCGCCGCGCCCGCCGCCGCCTCCGCCGCGGCGCGCGCGAAGGCGCCGAAGCGCTGGGCGTTGTCGCGCCAATCGCGCCCGTCGGGCCCTGCATAGGGTCCGCCGTCCCGGTCGAACAGCTCCGGCGCATCGTGCAGGATCACGCTCAACCCTTCGGCCCGCCCGGAAAGCAGTCGCCCCGGCGCATCGGCCAGCGCATGCGCCCTCGCGCCCTCCAGCCGCTCCGCCAGCCGGCGATAGGCCGGCAGCATCACCGTCGTCTCCACGCCCTCGGCCGACAGCGCGGACGGCAGCGCCCCGACCACGTCTGCCAGACCGCCGGTCTTGATCAGCGGCGCGCATTCGGAGGCGACCGACAGGACCCGCATGCCGCTCACCCCAGCTCCGCCGCGCGCCGGTCGAGCATCGGCTGAGTGACCAGCCGAACGCCCGTATCGGTCACGCGGAACCAGCGGCCGTCCTCCTCCGGGTCCTCTCCCACCACCAGACCTTCGGGAACGGTGACGCCCCGATCCAGAACCGCGTTCGACAGCCGCGCATGCCGATGGATCTCGCATTCCGGCAGGGCCACGACCCGGTTCAGTTGAGCGTAGGAATGGGCCCGCACCCGCGTGAACAGCAGGCTCTCCGTCACCGCCGCGCCCGACACCACGCAGCCGCCCGACACCAGAGCGTTCACCGCCGTCCCGCGCCTCCCGTCGGCGTCGTGCACGAACTTCGCCGGCGGCGTCAGCTCCGAATAGGTCCAGATCGGCCAGTCGTACGAATAGATGTCCAGCTCCGGCGTGATCGCCGCCAGGTCCAGATTGGCGCTGTGGAACGCGTCCACCGTGCCCACGTCGCGCCAATAGGGGCCAGGCTCGTCCCCGGTGATCACGCAGCTGTCCGAGAACGAATGCGCCACCGCCTTGCCGCCCTTCACCAACGCGGGGATCAGGTCCTTGCCGAAATCATGCGTGCTCTCGGCGTCGGCCGCGTCGGCTTTCAGCAGCTTCAGCAGAAAGCGCGTCTCGAACACGTAGATGCCCATCGAGCACAAGGACGCCTCCGGGTTTCCCGGCATCGCCGGCGGATCAGCGGGTTTTTCGACGAACTCCGTGATCACCCCCCGCGCGTCCACGGCCATGACGCCGAAGCCCTTGGCCTCCGCCCGGCTCGTCTCGATGCAGCCTACGGTGACGTCGGCGCCCGTCTGCACGTGCTGGGCGATCATGCGGGCGTAGTCCATCTTGTAGATGTGATCGCCCGCCAGGATCACGATGTGCTCGGGGCCGTAGGCCTCGATGATGTCGATGTTCTGCGTCACCGCGTCGGCGGTCCCCAGGTACCAGTCCCGCTCGTTCGCGCGCTGGGAGGCCGGCAGGATGTCCAGATACTCCCCGCGGCCCGAGCTGAAGAAGTTCCAGCCCCGCTGCAGGTGCCGGATCAAAGAGTGCGCCTTGTACTGCGTCGCCACCCCGATCCGCCGGATGCCGGAGTTCACGGCGTTGGACAGCGCGAAGTCGATGATCCGGCTCTTGCCGCCGAAATAGACCGCCGGCTTGGCGCGCAGATCCGTCAGCTCCCGCAAGCGCGAGCCTCGGCCTCCCGCCAGAACGAAAGCCATCGCGTTTCGGGCCAGGTCCGCGGTCTCTCTGTGCGGCATGATCACGGCGGGGGTCCCTCCCTGGGGCGCGCCGCAGGATCGGGGCGTCCCGCGTCCGCGCGTTCGGCATCGCCGGGCGCGACGCCCGGCGTCAAGTCTTGTCTCGCAACGCTGCGGGATCGCGTCAGAACAGCGACGGTTCGATGACGTCGCGCCGGGTGAAGACCACGCCCATCCCGTCGGCCAGGCGCAGCCGCCCGCCCGCATAGTCCTCGCCGATCGGCGGCGTGCGCAGCGCCGCCTGCCAGTCGGCGAAGGAGGCGGCCTGGGGGTCCAGCTGCAGCGGGTCGAAGTCCTCGGTCATCGCCCCTTCCATATGCGTGACCGAAAAGACCATCTCCCCGTCCGGCCCATGGCGCAGAGAGGTGAACAGCACCGTCCCGTCCACCGGCTGCGAGTAGGCGAAACGATCCCTGGGCCCGAACACGCCGCGCAGCCAAGGCCGCGCCTGGCGGAACTCCCGCAGGTCCAGCGTGAAGCGGGTCTGCGCGTCCGACAGCTTGTCCAGGTAGCCGCTCAGGTTGCAGTAGTCGTGCATGTCGTCCATCCACGCCCGCGCGATGGTCTTGAGCGTCGCCGGATCGAAGCTTTCCGGCCCCGCCAGCGGCGGATCCACCGCCCCCAGGAGCTTGGCGATCACGTCGAGGTCGTAGTCCGTCGCCTCCACCAGCGCCGGCAGCAGCTTGCAGAACCGATCGAGATCGTCCCGCGTCTCGAACCCCAGATCCTTGAGGCGCGAGAAGCTGCCCGGCAGCGAGTACGAATAGTCGTCCACCTGCCAGTGCAGGCTGATCGCCTCCTCCGCCATGATCTTCACGCCGTAGCGGTCGTCCTGATTGCGGATGAACCCCCAGGACGCGCGGGCCGCGGCATTCAAAAAGTCCATCGGCACGCCGGGAAGGGCGGCGTAGGTCAGCATCTGGACCGCCGGGTTGTCATAGGCCTTGTCCAGGATGTCCATGTGCGTGTCGCCGAGGCGCGTGTTGATGTTGAGCTTGGGGTTGATCTGCGTGCCCCGGCGCAACGTGTCATGGTTCGCGGTGCCGGAGATCCAGTTGGCCCCCATCTCCACGATCTCCCTCAGCCGCCACCATTTCGACAGCCAGAACGTGTAGAGGAACGGCGTGTTGTGGGCGAAGGTCAGCGGCCCCCACTGGAACACGTCGTCGTCGCGCTGGGCCTCGATCACCGCTCGGTAGGTGGAGCTCAGCTCCCAGTCTTCCTGCGGCCACGGCCGCCCGTCCTCGAAGATCATCCAGGGGCGATACCGGGTCCCCGCGACCTCCTGCTCGATGTCCGCCATCTCCTGCAGGTAGTCGTCGTCATGGCGCAGCTGCTCGGCGTCCGCGTCCCACCACTTGAAGTCCTGGGCGCCGTCCACCCGCACCCCGTCGGCGCCGAAATCGGCCTTGCGGCGCTGCATCTCCAGCAGGATCGCGCGCACCGTCCAGTTCCGGTAGTTGATGTTTTGCCCGTACATGTTGGGCCCGGCGAAATAGTGCCGGTTCAACGCGTCGAGCCCCTGATTGTCCGCATGCCCGAACACGACGTCGAGGATGAACTTCTTCGGGCGCCCCGGGAAGTTGTGCAGCGCCGCGATCAGGTCCACCAGCTCGTCCGGCCGCCCGCTCTCCAGCAGCGCGGGGTTCACCGCGGCCATGCCGGCGATCACCACGTCGTAGCCCCAGTTGGTCGTGTCTGGCCGGCGCAGGTCCACCGTCACCGCCTCGTCCTCATCCTGCATATCCGTCCAGAAGTCCGGGCCCGCCTCGTAGACCGTCGTCGGCTCCACCGGCAGCAGCTGATAGGCGTCGTAGCCCAGGAACAGCCGGTCCGCCGGCTCCATCTCCGCCCCCGCCGCGTGCCGATCCGCCAGATGCTCGATCTGCCGCGCCAGGCTCGCCAAGGTCATGCCCGCCGTCGCCGTCGGCGCATGGATCTGCAGGATGTTCACCGCCGGACCCAGCTTGATCGGCCCGGCGACCTCCGCCTGCGCCTTCAACCCTTCCCAATAGGCCCTGTCGGTCCGAGCGGCCTGCATCGCCGCCACGTCGTAGAACTCAGCCGGCGCGAACGTGCCGAACGGCAGGGACGCGGCGAGCGGGTCCAGGATGCGCCGCCACTCCCCCTCCGCATCGCGCCAGACCAGCGCGTAGAAATCCCCGACCGCCTCGCGAGTGCCGGCCTTCATCCCCTCCACCGCCGCAAAGCAATAGGCGTCGACCCGCGTCACCGGGACCCGGTGGCGCCGGAAGCGGACCTCCTGCCGGCTGACGGCGAGGTTCATCGGCGCCTCGGGCCGCAGCACCTCCAGGAACGCGTCTCCGTCGGGCACCCGATGCTCCAGCAGCTCCGGCGCCCAGAACCCGGCCTCGCAGCGCCCGTCCCTCAGATGCGCGCCGAGATCCCGCGCGATCGCCCGCGCCGCGTCGAAGGCCGAGGGCGCCTCGGCCAGCTGCTTGCGCGTGCGCTCCGCCATCGCCTCCGACGCGGCCTCGTCGACGCGGATCTCGTCCATGAGCTTCAACATGAAGATCGTCCTCGAAAAGAAGGCGGGGCAGGGCGGCGCCGGGCGCTCACCCCTCCGGTGTCAACATCAGCGTGGTCAGCGGCGGCAAGGTCAGCGACAGACTGAACGGCCGCCCATGCGCCTCCTGCGCAGCGGCCTCCACGGTCCCGTTCCCCCGACCCGCCCCGCCATAGGCCGCCGCGTCCGAGCAGAACCGCTCCGCCCAGCGCCCGCCCTCCGGCACGCCGATGCGCCAGTCGCGATGTTCGGCGCCGGAAAAATTCATTACGCACAGCACCGGCGCGTCCCCCGCCTCGCCCTTGCGCAGCCAGGCATAGACGCTCTGCGCCTCCGCCGACCCATCTATCCACTCGAACCCCTCCGCCCGCGCATCCCCCCGATGCAGCGCCGGCAGATCACGATAAAGCCCGTTCAGCTCCCGCACCGCCGTCCGCACGCCCTGGCACAGGGCGTCGCGCTCCTCGTCCCAGTTCAGCCCCGCCTCCGCCGACCAGTCGCCGGCCGAGCCCCAATCCTGGCCCATGAACAGCAGCTTCTTGCCCGGATGCGCGAACATGAACCCATAGTACGCCCGCAGGTTCGCGAATTTCTTCCACCGATCCCCCGGCATCCGGTCCAGCACCGAGCCCTTGCCATGCACCACCTCGTCATGGCTCAGCGGCAGCACGAAGTTCTCGGAGAACGCGTAGTGCAGCCCGAAGCTGATCTCCCCGTGGTGATGGGCCCGATGGATCGGATCGCGCTGGATATATTCCAGCGTGTCGTGCATCCACCCCATGTTCCACTTGAACCCGAACCCGAGCCCGCCCTCATGCGCCGGTCGCGACACGCCCGGCCAGGCCGTGCTCTCCTCCGCGATTGTCATCACCGAGGGATCGTCGCCATAGACCTCCCGATTGACCCGACGCAGGAACTCCACCGCCTCCAGGTTCTCGTTGCCGCCATGCCGGTTGGGCACCCAGCCCCTGTCCTCGCGGCTGTAGTCGAGGTAGAGCATCGAGGCGACCGCATCGACCCGCAGCCCGTCCACGTGATGCTCGGTCAGCCAGTAGCGCGCGTTGGCGGCCAGATAGTTCGCCACCTCCCGTCGCCCGAAATTGTAGATCGCGGTGTTCCAGTCCGGGTGGAACCCCTGCCGCGGGTCCGCATGCTCGTAGAGATGCGAGCCGTCGAACTTCGCCAGCCCGTGCGCGTCCGTCGGAAAATGCGCCGGCACCCAGTCTAGGATCAGCCCCAGTTCCGCTCCATGGCACGCCTCCACGAAACGACGGAACCCGTCCAGATCCCCATGCCGCGACGTCGGCGCATAAAGCCCCACCGGCTGATACCCCCAGGACGCATCGAACGGATGCTCGGAGATCGGCAGCGCCTCGATATGCGTGAACCCCATGTCGCGCACATAGGGCACCAGCTGCTCGGCCAGCTCGTCCCAGCTCAGCCAGCCGCCGTCGGCGCGCTTGCGCCAGGACGGCAGATGCGCCTCGTAGATGGAGATCGGAGCGTCCACCCGGTTGCGCGCCGCCCGCGCCTGCATCCAGTCGCCATCGGACCAGTCCCGCTTCGGCAGCCCCCGCACCACCGAGCAATTGTCCGGCCGCAGCTCGGACCCGAACCCAACCGGATCGGCCTTCGGCGGCTGCAGCGTCCCGTCGCCGCCCACGATCTCGAACTTGTAGCGCGCGCCGGCCTCCAGCCCCGGCACGAAGATCTCCCACACGCCGGAGGCGCCGCGCGGCCGCATCGCCGCCCGCCGACCGTCCCAGCGGTTGAAGTCCCCCACCACCGACACCCGCCGCGCCCCCGGCGCCCAGACCGCGAAGCGCACGCCCTGCGCGCCCTCGTGGGCGCACGGATGCGCCCCCAGCGCGTCCCAAAGCCGCCCATGGGTCCCTTCGGAGATGTAGTGCTCGTCCTGCGCCCCCAGGATCGGCCCGAAGCGGTACGGATCCTCTTCGACCCAGCGATCGCTCCCGCGGCGGGCCTCGAACCTCCAGGCCTCGGGCCGGTGCGGCAGCAGCGCGGCGAACACGTCCCCGCCCTGGGGCGCGAGCCCGGCGATCGCCTCGCCCGTCAGGTCGACGGCCCGCACCTCTTCCGCGCCGGGCACGAAGGCGGCGAGCCGCCAGCCCCCCGGCGCAGGCTGCGCACCCAGGACCGAAAACAGGTCGCCGCGGCGTCCCCGCGCGATGTCCTCCAGGTCCGACTCATCAAAGCACATGGCTTCGGCGGAAGCATCCATGGCGTCCTCCTCGGCGGAATCGTTGTTTGTCTCGGCGCGCCGGAGACTCGTTCTTGGCGCGCATGAACGGCAGGCGCCCGGGTCCCGCGGACCTGTGCGGAGCGGAACCCCGCCGCAAACATCCTACGAGCTTGGCGATCCCCGCGCCACGCGGAGCGCGACGGCCGGCCTAGCCCCGGCGGCGCCGCGCAGGCAGGCTCGACCTCACTCCGCGGCGATCTTCGCCGCCGGAGCCTCGCCCAGAAGCTCCGCCCGATGCACCGTGGCCGCCAGCATGCCGGAGCGGTTGCCGCAGTCGAAGCGCAGGCCGGAGAACTCGAACCCCGCCAGCCCGCACCGCGCCGCATCGGCGGCCATCGCATCGGTCAGCTGAATTTCTCCCCCAGCGCCGGGCGTGGTCTTCGCCAACGCCTCGAAGATCCCGGCGTCGAGCACATAACGCCCGACCACCGCGAGCGTCGAGGGCGCGTCCTGCGGCGCCGGCTTCTCCACCATGCCCCGCGCCCGCGTCACCGGTCCCCTCCGCTCGATCGGGTCGAGCACGCCGTAGGAGGACACCTCCGCCCGCGGCGTCTCCATCGCCGCCACCAGGTGTCCGCCGGTCTGTCGCCACGCCTCGACCATCTCGCTCAGGCAGCCGTGCTCGCCCAGGATCAGATCGTCCGGCAGCAGCACCGCCACCGGCCCGCCGTCGGCCGCCTCGCGCGCCTGCAGCACCGCATGCCCGAGGCCCAGGGGCACCTCCTGCATGACGAAGACGATCTCCTCGTGCTCCGCCTCGGCCATCTCCTTCAGCTGGTCGGCGATCTCATGCTTGCCGCGCGACCGCAGCGTCTCGCACAGATCGTGGTCATGGCGCACGTAGCGCTCGGTCGCCGACTTCGACGGGTGGTTCACGAAGATCATCCGCCGGATGCCGGCCGC
>JBCCPD010000120.1:0-9183 GCA_039025075.1 Pseudomonadota bacterium
GCGCCGGCGAAGCTGCGGCTGGCGCTGCGCCGGCCCTGGCACATCGCCGCCGTCTGCGCCGCGCTGCTCGTCGGCATTCCGGTCCTCGTGGCGCTCGCCGCGCCGCTGCTTGGCGCGCCGGACTGGCTGTCGACCGGCCTCGTCCTCGCCGCCGCCGCGCCGCCGCTCAGCTCCGCCGCCGCCTTCGCGATCCTCGTCAAAATCGACGCGGCGCTGGTCACCGCCGTCTCCCTGCCGGCGACGCTGATCGCGCCCCTCACCGTCTGGGCCGTCACCTCCGCCCTCCCGGGCTTTGCGGAGGGGGTCGACGTCACCGCCCTCGCCCTGCGCCTCGGCGCGCTGATCCTCGGCGCCTTCGCGCTCGCCTTCGCCCTGCGCCGCGCCGCCGGCGACGCGGCGATCGAGCGCCTGGCCCTCCCGCTCGACGCCTTCCTGGTGGTCTGCGTGACCCTCATCGGCATCGGCGTGATGCACGAGGTCGGCCTCGCCCTGCGCTCCGACCCCGCCGAATGGGCGCTGATCTTCGCCTCCACCTGGGCGCTGGGCCTTCTGACCTGCTTCGGGACCGTCGCCCTCTTCTGGCATGCCGGCCGGGACCGAGCCCTCGCCGCAGGGCTTGCCGGCGCCGTCAAGAACATGGCCATCATGGTCGTCGCGGTGCTCGGCACGGTCGACGCGCGCATCGCCCTCGTCGTGATCACCGCGCAGATGCCGATCTACCTGGCGCCCCTGATCCTGCGCCCTGCTTTCGCCGCCCTCGGCCGGGCCGCTCCGGAGTCGACGCCATGACCGCCCCCGCCTCCCTCTCCGGCCTCGACGCCGCGGCCGCGACGGCCGCCCGCTGGTCCGCCCGCCTCGGCGGCGCCGCTGTGCTCGGCGCCGCCCTCTGGGTCGCGGCGGAGGTGGTGGTGCGCAACATGCCCGGCAACCTCACCGCCGGCATGAAGCTGCACAGCTTCGAGATCACCAACTGGCTCTTCGCCGCCTCCGTGGCCTTCGGCTTCGCCTTCGCCCTGACCGAGCGCTCCCACATCCGCATCGATCTTCTCTACGCCATCCTCCCCCTCCCGGTCCGCGCGGCGCTCGACGCCGTCTCCCTGCTGGCGCTGGCCGGCATGGGCTGCCTGATGGCCTGGCACGGCTGGGGCGTGGTGGCGGCGAGCGCCCGCCTAGGCGCCATGCCCAACTCGTCGCTCCAAGTGCCCCTGGTGATCCCGCAAAGCCTCTGGGCCCTCGGTCTCACCTGGTTCGCCGGCGTGGCGCTCCTGCTCGCCGCCCAAGGCCTGCGCCGCTTCCTCACCGGCCGCTTCGCCGAGCTCCACGCCCTCGCCGGCGCCCAGACCGAGGGCCTCGAGGACGATGCGGAAGGACAAACCCCATGACCCGCGCGCTTCCGGACGGCCCCGAGCGCCTCCGGCGCCGGCCCGCCCTCCAGCCTGCGCGTCCGCTCGCGCGCGCTGATCTCAGCGCCGGAAAGACGACGACAAAAAAATGATCGCGACCGCCGCCGTCCTCCTCGCCGTCCTCGTGGCGCTCGCCCTGCCGGTGGCCGCCGCGCTGGGCATCCTCGCGCTGTCGCTCAACGAGCTCTACGCCTTCTTCCCGCTCCTCCCGGCGCTGGGCGAGGTCATGTGGTCCGCCTCCACCGAGTTCGTGCTGGTGGCCGTGCCGATGTTCATCCTGATGGGCGAGATCCTGCTCCGCTCCGGCATGGCCCGGGACATGTACGACGGCGTCGAGGCCTGGGTCGGCCGCGCCCCCGGCGGGCTGATGCACGCCAACATCGCCTCCTGCACCCTCTTCGCCGCGACCTCCGGCTCCTCGGTGGCGACGGCGGCGACCATCGGCACCGTCTCCATCCCCAACATGACGCGGCTCGGCTACTCGCCCTCCCTCTACCTCGGCTCCATCGCCGCCGGCGGCACGCTGGGCATCCTGATCCCGCCCTCGATCAACATGATCCTCTATGGCGTGCTGGCCGAGGTCTCCATCGCCCAGCTCTATCTCGCCGCGTTGATCCCGGGCGTCGGCCTGGCGCTCCTCTTCTCTGCCGTCATCGCCGTCCTTTGCGTTACGAAGCCCGAGTTAGACGGAGATCACCGCCCCGCCGACCTCGCCGCCCGCCTGCGCGGCCTGCGCTCCCTCATCGCCCCCGTCGGCCTCTTCGGCGTCGTCGTCGGCTCCATCTACGCCGGCTTCGCCACGCCGACGGAGGCCGCGGCGCTTGGCGTCGTCGCCTCCCTCGCCCTCGCCTGGGCCCGCGGCGCCATGAACCGCGCCATCCTCTGGGCCGCGCTCGAAGGCGCCATGCGCACCACCTGCATGGTCATGCTGATCGTGGTCGCCGCCTTCTTCCTCAACTTCGTCATGGTCTCCATCGGCCTGACCTCCGCCGTCACCTCCGCCATGACCGCGCTCGACGTCTCCCCCACCGCCGTCATCCTGATCATCGTCGCCGTCTACCTCGTGCTAGGCTGCTTCATGGAGACGCTGTCCCTGATGATCGCCACCACCCCCGTCGTCGCCCCGGTCGTCGCGGCGCTGGGCTTCGACCTGGTGTGGTTCGGCGTCCTCTTCATGATCCTCATCGAGGCCGCCCTCATCACGCCCCCCATCGGCGTCAACCTCTTCGTCGTGCAGGGCGTCCGCGGCGCCGCGCCCGGCCCGATCCGCCAGGTCATGCTCGGCGCCCTGCCGTTCCTTCTGGCGATGATCGTCATGATCCTCGCCCTCATCGCCTTCCCGGGCCTCGCCCTCTGGCTGCCCGAGAGCCTGCGCTGACCGCGCCAAAAAGAACCGTCACCCCACATGGAGAACCGCACATGAGAACGATCCTCACCGCCACGGCCCTGGCCGCGCTCGCGACGGCCGCCCAGGCCCAGACCGCCATCAACGTCGTCGGCAACATCGGCGTGACCACCCAGTCCCGCACCCTCGAGGCGCCGTTCTGGACCGAAAAGCTGCCCGAGATCTCCGGCGGCGAACTGACCGCCAACTTCAAGCCCTGGAACGAGATGGGCCTGAAGGGGCCGGAGGTCTTCCGCCTCCTCTCCTCCGGCGTCATGAATATCGCCACCGCCCAGTTCGGCCACCACGCAGGCGACGCGCCGATCAACGACGCCACCGACCTCGCCGGCCTCTCCCCGACCATCGACCAGTTCGCGGAGATCACCGACGCGTTCCTGCCCGTCCTCGAGGAATTCTACCGCGACGAGCTCGGCCTCGAGATCCTCACGACGCAGTCCTTCCAGGCGCAGATCCTCTACTGCCGCGACGAGTTCACCTCCCTCGCCGATCTCGCCGGCCGCAAGGTCCGCTCGTCCGGCGCCTCCCAGGGCGATTTCGTCGAGTACTTCGGCGGGACGGGCGTCGCGATGTCCTTCGGCGAGGTGCAGCAGGGCCTGCAGCAGGGCGTGATCGACTGCGCCATCACCGGCACGCTCTCGGGCTACTCGGCCAAGTGGCACGAGGGCGCGCAGTATCTCTACACCCTGCCGATCAACTGGGGCTCCGGCGCCACCGTCGCCAACAAGGCCTGGTGGGACGGTCTGCCGGAGGATCAGCGCACCCTTCTCCTGAACGAGCTCGAGGTCCTCGAAAAGGCCATGTGGGACCTGAACCGCGAAGAGAACGAGATCGGCATCAACTGCAACACCACCGGCCCGTGCCCGCTGGGCGAGCCGGCCGGCATGGTGCGCGTCGATCCCTCGGACGAGGACGTGGCCCTGCGCGAGACCGCCATGAAGGAGGCCGTGCTGCCCGCCTTCGCCGCCCGCTGCGGCGAGGCCTGCGTCGAGAAGTTCAACTCCACCATCGGCCAGGTCGCCGGCCTGACCATCGAGTGACCTTTTGACAGGGGGTCGGAGCGCCGCCCCAGATTGCTGCGTAGGGCCGGGTTCACCCCGCCGCACCAACTTCAATCCCTCGTCCCAAACGAAAAACATGCCCCGCCCGACCGACGCAGACGTCCTCGCCGCTCTCGCCACGGCCCTCGCCGAAGCCGCCGCCGCGCCCGACCTCGAGGCCGCGCTGACGCCGCTCACCTCCGTCGCCTACACGCTGCTCGGCGACCCCGAGGCCGCCGCCCGCCCGGGCATGCTCAAGGAGAGCGAGCGCGACTACCGCATCGCCGGCGTCTTCCTCATCTCACCAGACCGCCGCTACAACATGCTGGTCGCCAACCGGAATTTTCCGACGGAGCAACGCCGCCTCTCCGTCCCCATCGAGTGGAACCATCCGGGCGAGGTCGTCCGCACCGAAGCCCCAATCCTGCTTCGCAACACCGACGAAGAGGAAAAGTTCCGCCAGTTTCTCAAGACCTCCAAGATGGGCTCCACCATCTACTTCCCGATCCACGCCGGCCCGCAAAAAAACATGGTCGGCCAGATCGTGGCCGCCTCGCAGGCCCGCACCACATATGACGAGACCGACCTCGCCCGTCTCGGCCTGCTCGCCGCCGCCGCCGCGCTGGTTTGGGAGGCCAAGGACGGCCCCGCCTGGCTCGCCGCCGACTATCCCGCGCCCGACATCTGGCGCGCCGAAGAGAACGCCGTTTGAGGGAGGCTCCGATGCCCCAGGACGCGACCGCCAAAGAAACCGGGGCCGAAACCCCGATCCTCGACCTCCTCGTCGACCACATCCTCTCCGCCCGCTTCGAGGATCTCGCCGGCCTCCCCCTCGCCAAATCAAAAACCTTCCTGCTCGATTCCTTGGGCGTCGGCATCGCCGGCTCCTCCGGCGCCCAGCTCGACGAGCTGCTGGCCACCGTCCAGGGCTGGGGGCAGGGCGACGAGGCCACCGTCTGGGTCACCGGCGAGCGCCTGCCCGCCGGCTCCGCCGCCATCCTCAACGCGTATCAAATCCATTGCCTCGAATACGATTGCGTCCACGAAGGCGCCGTCGTGCACCCCATGGCCACCGTCCTCTCCGCCCTCATGGCCTATGCCGAGCGGCGCTCCGCCCGCGGAACCCCCGTCACCGGCAAAGACTTCCTCCTGGCCCTCGCCCTCGGCGTCGACGTCGCCACCCTCCTCGGCGTCGCCGCCACCGGCCCGATCCGTTTCTTCCGCCCCGCCACCTGCGGGGGCCTCGGCGCCGCGGCCGCCCTCGCCCGCCTCGAAGGCCTCGACGCCACCGGCGTCAAGGACGCGCTCGGCTGCATGTACGGCCAGACCTCCGGCACGCTTCAGCCTCATGTCGAAGGCTCCCCCGTGCTCGGCCTGCAGATCGGTTTCAACGCCCGAGGCGCCCTCGGCGCCGTCGACCTCGCCAAGGCCGGTTTCCGCGGCCCCCGAGACATCATCGACGGCCAGCACGGCTATTTGCGGCTCTTCGAAGCTGACCAGTTCGACCTTTCCCAGATCCGCCCCCTCATCGGCCGCGAGTGGCAGATCACCCAGCTCGCCCACAAACCCTTCCCGGCGGGCCGCCTCACCCACGGCGCCGTCGACGCCCTCAACAAGCTCCAGTCCGCCCACGGTTTTTCAGCTGAGGACGTCGCCCGCATCGACGGCCGCGTCCCGCCCCTCGTCATGAACCTCGTCGGCCGCCCGGACGTCCCCGCGCCCGAGCCGAATTATGCAAAACTCTGCCTGCGCTTCGTCGCCGCCTGCCGCCTCGTGAAAGGCCGCGTCGACATCCCCGAGTTCAACGACCGCGCCGTCCTCAACGACCCCGCCGTCCACGACCTCGCCGCCCGCGTGCACCTGGAGCTCGACGACAACCCCGACGTCAACGCCCTCGCCCCGCAATGGTTCAAGATCACCTTGAAGGACGGCGCCGAGCACGAAATCCACCTCCCCCAGGTCTACGGCCACCCGGAGGCCGCCCTCACCGACGCCGAGAACCTGGAAAAATTCCGACGCGTCACCGGTTTCGCCCGCGCGCCGCTCCCGCCTGCGCAGGCCGACGCCCTGATCGAAGCGGTGGAGCGCATCGAGACCCTCTCCGACGCCGCCGCCCTCGCCGGTCACTGCGTGATCGAAGGCGCCCGCGCCTGACCCCGGCGCCGCTCAGGCGCCGGCCCCAGGGTCGGCCTCCGCGAAGCGGCGACGCATGGCGTCGGAGCGCAGAAGATAGGTTGACAGGGCCGCGTAAAGCACGAACTCCCCGAGCATGATCATCACGCCCGTGGCCCCGCCTCCGAAGGCCCCGAAGTCGATCGTCTCCACGAAGCAGATCGCCGCCAGCACCGCGTACATCGTGATCGTGGCATGCCGCGTCGCCTGCCAGCGCGCGAGATAGCCGACGCCGAACACGGCCCCTGTGACCGCGATGGCGAAGAAATGCAGGAACTGCAGGCCGTCCGGAAACGCCTCGTCCTGCAAGCCGAAGCCCAAGGACGGCGCGACATACTCCGCCAGCCCCAGCAGCCCCCAAAGCAGCAGCCCGCACGACACCGCAAGCAGCGCCTGCGGCAGGACACGGTCGAGCGTCGTCACCGCAAGGCCTCCTTCCCGCATCGACGCAACCCGACCGTCATCGGATCGCCCCGCGTCGCAACTGCCATGCCTCGCCCCTTTGGACAACGCCCTCGCTCGCGCCGCGAACCCAAGCCCCGCCGCCGTCGAATTTGTCCGGACAATTCCTTGACTCCCCCCGGGCCGCCCTCAAATAGTCCGGACAAATCCGCTCCTCGGAGGGCGGCGAACCCCAGGGAGACCGCCATGGCCGGAACCGTCGTCGAAGTCGCCCCGAACCGCTTCCGAGAGCGCTTCGGCCGCTACTTCGAGGATTTCGAGGTCGGCCACATCTACGAACACCGCCCCGGCCGCACCATCACCGAGACGGACAACACCTGGTTCACGCTGCTGACGATGAACACCCACCCGATGCACTTCGACGAGGAGTACGCCAAGGCCTCGGAATTCGGGCGCACCATCGTCTGCTCCCCCTTCACCGTGGCGCTGATGGTCGGCATGTCCGTCACCGACGTCTCCCAAAAAGCCATCGCCAATCTCGGCTGGTCCGAGATCAAGCTGACCCATCCCCTCTACGCCGGCGACACCCTGACCGCGGAATCGGAAGTCCTGGACAAGCGCGAGTCCAAATCCCGCCGCCATGCCGGCCTCGCCACGGTCGCCACGCGCGGCTTCAACCAGGACGGAACCCTCGTGTGCAGCTTCGAGCGCACCATCCTCGTCGCCAAGCGCGGTTTTGAAAATGAGGACAAGGCGGGCTACTGACCCCGCCGCCCGGAGGACCCCATGAACGCCATCTCAGAGATCAACGCCGACGACGCCTTGCTGCTCGACAGCATCGAGAAGTGGCTGGAGCGCGACGTAAGGCCTTACGTCCTCGACCTCGAGCATGGGGATATCTGGCCGGAAAAGCAGGTCGGCCAGATGGCGGAGATGGGCCTCTTCGGCGCCACCATCCCGGTCGAGTACGGGGGCTTGGGCCTATCCGCCACCACCTACGCCCGCATCGTCGAAAAAATCGCCGAGACCTGGATGTCGCTCACCGGCATCTTCAACTCGCACCTGATCATGGCCGCCTGCGTCACCCGCATGGGCACCGAGGAGCAGAAGCAGCGCTTCCTGCCCAAGTTCGCCAGCGGCGAGCTCCGCGGCGGCCTCGCGCTGACCGAGCCCGACTGCGGCACCGACCTCCAGGCCATCCGCACCCGCGCCCGCAGGGAAGGCAACGGCTACATCGTCAACGGCTCCAAGACCTGGATCTCCAACGGCATCCACGGCCACTGCGTCGCCCTCCTCGTCAAAACCGACCCCGAGGCGTCCCCCCGCCACAAGGGCATGTCCATGTTCATCGCCGAAAAGGGCGAGGGCTTCACCGTCTCGAAGAAACTCGAAAAGCTCGGCTACAAGGGCATCGACAGCGCCGAGCTGGTCTTCGAGGACTACCAGATCGGCGCCGAGAACCTGATCGGCGGCGAAGAGGGCCGCGGCATGCAGACCGCCCTCGGCGGGCTGGAGCTCGGCCGCATCAACATCGCCGCCCGCGGCTGCGGCCTGGCCTCGGCCGCGCTGATGGACAGCGTGCGCTACGCCCAAGAACGCAAAACCTTCGGCAAACCCATCGGCGAGCACCAGGCCATCCAGCTCAAGCTCGGCGAAATGGCCACCAAGCTCCAGGCCGCGCGCCTGCTGACCTACGACGCCGCCCGCGCCTACGACACCGGCGAGCGCTGCGACATGGAAGCCGGCATGGCGAAGTACTTCGCCTCCGAAGCCGCCGTCGACAACTCGCTGGAGGCCATGCGCATCCATGGCGGCTACGGCTACTCCAAGGAGTACCACGTGGAACGCTATTTTCGCGACGCCCCCCTGATGTGCATCGGCGAGGGCACCAACGAGATCCAGCGCATGATCATCGCCAAGCAGCTGATCGAGCGGAACAAGGTCTGAGCGGAGGGGGCGCGGCATGGACCTCGGACTCGACGGCCGCGTCGCCCTCGTCACCGGCGCCTCCAAGGGCATCGGCCTCGCCGTAGCCAAGACGCTCGCCGCCGAAGGCTGCGACGTCGCCATGGTCGCCCGGAACGAGCAGCTCCTGATGAACGAGGCGGAGGCGCTCGCCGCCGCCACCGGGCGCAAGATCACCGCCCAGGCGGCGGACCTGACCGAAAAGGGCGCCCCGGCGGCGGTCGTCTCCGGCGCGGTGGAGGCGCACGGCCGCCTCGACATCCTCGTCAACAACGCCGGCGCCGCCAAGGCCGGCGACTTCTTCGACGACCTCACCGACGACGATTGGGACGACGGCTACCTGCTGAAGTTCCACGGCTACGTCCGCACCGCCCGCGCCGCCTTCCCCCATCTCGAAAACTCCGGCCACGGCATCGTCATCAACAATATCGGCGCGGCGGCCAAGCAGCCCAAGCCGGGCTTTCTGCTCGGCGCCTCCATCAACGCCGCCCTCAACAGCTTCACCAAGGGCCTCGCCCAGATCGGGCTGGAGCGCGGCGTGCGCGTCGTCTCCATGAACTCTGGCCCCATGCGCACGGACCGGCTGCAGACCGTCCTCGAAGGCATGGCGGCGGAAAGCGGCGAGGACCTCGAAACCCTCGCCTCGACCCGCGCCAAGGACGTCTTCGGCATGTGGCGCTACGGCGACCCGCAGGATCTGGCGAACCTCGCCGCCTTCCTCGCCTCGGACCGCGCCCAGCATATTCACGGCTCGAACATCTTCATCGATGGCGGTCAGACGAAAGAACTATAAGATCAA
>JBCCPD010000121.1:0-9176 GCA_039025075.1 Pseudomonadota bacterium
GAGGTGCTCGGAGAGCCCCTCGCTCGGCGTGCCCTTCAGGGCGATCTTGGCGAGCCTGTTCTTGGCGACGCGTACGGAACCGCCGGCGTCGCGCATGCGACCCCGGAAGTCCTGCATCTCGGCGACCGTCATGCGGGCGTAGTGGCACACGACCACGGACCCGGACTGGGAGAAGGCCTCCTGGAGGTCGGCGACCACCGCCTCTTTCTGGCTTCTGTCCATTGGTCTCTCCAAGTTCTGGGACGCGGCACGACGCCGCCTCCCGGCTCATGGCCTCCGCAGGCTGGCGCCCCCGAAGACCCTCTCAGGTCCCGTCCGGGTCCCGAGACCAGATCGCCGCCCTTTCGGACAGGTCTCCGAAACTCGTTTCCCGTCTATGGCGGGGGATTAAGGCCCCTTACGAGGCCGCCCGCCGTCTCGGACAGGTCGAAGGCGGACCAGGCCGCCTTCGGGGTGTCCGCCGCGCCCCGAGGGGAACGGCGAAAGTCTTGATCGGCAATTCCCCGCGGGGAATGCCGACGATTTTAACGATCGCCCGCGATCACTCCCCGACCGCGCTGGCGACGTCGATGCTCACGCCCGGCCCCATGGTGGAGCTCAGCGAGATCTTCTTCAGATACGTGCCTTTGGCGCCCGAGGGCTTCGAGCGGTTCACCGCGCCGACGATGGCGCGCACGTTCTCGGCGATCTTGGCGGCGTCGAAGCTGGCCTTGCCCACCCCGGCATGCACGATCCCCGCCTTCTCGACCCGGAACTGCACCTCGCCGCCCTTGGCGTTCTTCACCGCGGTGGCGACATCCGTCGTCACCGTGCCGACGCGCGGGTTCGGCATCAGGCCGCGCGGGCCCAGCACCTTCCCCAGCCGACCGACGATCGGCATCATGTCCGGCGTCGCGATGCAGCGGTCGAACTCGATCTTGCCGCCCTGAACCGTCTCCATCAGGTCCTCGGCGCCCACGATGTCCGCCCCGGCCCCCTTGGCCTCGTCGGCCTTGGGGCCGCGGGCGAACACGCCCACGCGCACCGTCTTGCCGGTGCCGTTGGGCAGGGTCACCACGCCGCGGACCATCTGGTCCGCATGCCGCGGATCGACGCCCAGGTTCATCGACACCTCGATGGTCTCGTCGAACTTCGCCTTGGCGTTGTCCTTGACCAGGGCCACCGCCTCGTCCAGCAGCATCGGCCCTTTGCCGATCACCGCCTCGGACGCCGCCTTCATGCGCTTCGAGAGCTTGCCCATCACTTCACCTCGATGCCCATGGACCGCGCGGAGCCGAGGATGATCTGCATCGCCCCCTCCACGCTGGTCGCGTTCAGGTCCTTCATCTTCGCCTCAGCGATTTCGCGCACCTGCTTGGTGGTCACGGTGCCCGCGGTCGCCCGGCCCGGCGTCTGGGAGCCGCCCTTGAGCCCGGCCGCCTTCTTGAGGAAGAAGCTCGCCGGCGGCGTCTTGATCTCGAAGGTGAAGGACTTGTCCTGGTAGTAGGTGATGATGGTCGGGCACGGCGCGCCCGGCTCCATCTGCTGGCTGGCGGCGTTGAACGCCTTGCAGAACTCCATGATGTTGATGCCGCGCTGACCCAGCGCCGGCCCGATGGGCGGCGAGGGGTTGGCTTTTCCGGCGGGCACCTGAAGCTTCAGCGTGCCGACGATCTTCTTGGCCATCGAGGCCTCTCCTTCGTCTCAAACCGCCCCTGCCCGGCCGCGGCCGCGGGGCTCTCTTGGTCCGTGGTCCGGTCCGGGGCGCGCGCGCCCCTCGCCTCCCACGTCTGTCCGCCTCAGGCCTCTTTCTGGACCTGGGCGTATTCGAGCTCGACCGGCGTCGCCCGGCCGAAGATGGACACCGTCACCTTCAGGCGCGCGTTGTCCTCGTCCACGTCCTCCACAAGGCCGGTGAAGCTTTCGAACGGGCCGTCGGTGACCTTCACCTGCTCGCCGATCTCGAAAGTGATGGCGGGGCGCGGACGCTCCAGCCCTTCCTCGACCTGGTTGATGATGCGCGCCACTTCGCTGTCGCGCATCGGCGTCGGCCGGCCCATCGGCCCCAGGAAGCCCGTCACCCGGTTGGTGTCCATCACCAAGTGATAGGCCTCGTCCGACATCTCCATCTTCACCAGGACGTAGCCGGGCATGAAACGCCGCTCGGTCTGCACCTTTTTGCCGCGGCGCAGCTCCACCACCTCTTCGGTTGGAACCAACACGTCCTCGAACTCGTCCTCGAGGCCGTTCTGCGCGGCGGTCTCCTTGATCGACTCGGCCACCTTCTTCTCAAAGTTCGAGAGAACGTGAACCGTGTACCAACGCTTCGCCATGCCGCCGTCCAATGCCTCGCCCGCGCTTCGATCCGCCGGGGTCTTGCGCGCCCCGCGTCGCCGTCCGTCGCTCCAAAGATCGAACGCGCCAGTCGTCAGGGCCACATGAACGCCCCGAATCGCCGCGTGCTCCTGATCGTGTGAAGTCTCGTCGCTTAGGCGCGCGTCAACCGAAACGCAAGCCCTTGCCGCGCGCGTTAAAAGGACTGACCGCCGATCTGCAGGATCTGGTCGACGCCGAAGCCGATGACCGCATCGACCAGAAAGAAGAAGATCGCCGCCAAGGTCGCCATCACGAAGACCATGATCGTGGTCACGATGGTCTCGCGCCGCGTCGGCCACACGACCTTGGAAGCCTCGGCTCGGACCTGCTGGATGAACTGAAACGGGTTCGCGCGCGCCATGGGCGGGGGTCCTCCTGCGCCGGTGCGTCGGCGCGGTCACGCTGGCAGGGGCGGAGGGGCTCGAACCCCCGACCCTCGGTTTTGGAGACCGATGCTCTACCAACTGAGCTACGCCCCTGCAGCGGGCTGGGGGATAGCCGCCTGCCCTGCCGGGGTCAAGCGGCGCTCAGGCGGGTCTCAGATGGGGCTCAGCCTGTCAGGCACCATCTGAGGATCGCCTTCTGCGCATGCAAGCGGTTCTCCGCCTCGTCGAAGATCACGGAGGCGGGACCATCCATGACCTCGGACGTGGCCTCCTCCTCCCGATGCGCCGGCAGGCAGTGCATGAACAGCGCGTCGGGCTTGGCCTTTTGCATCAGCGCGGCGTTCACCTGATAGGGGCGCAGCTGGTTGTGCCGCCGCTCCCGCGCGCCGAAGTCGTCATGCATCGAGAGCCAGGTGTCGGTGACGACGAGGTCGGCGTCTTGCACCGCCGCTTCCGGGTCGCGTTCCAGATGGATCTCCCGCCCTTCGCGGCGCGCCCAGGCGACCACCGCCGGATCGGGGTCCAGCGTCTCGGGGCCCGTGAAGGTCAGGTCGAAGCCGAAGCGCCCGGCGGCGTGCAGGAAGCTGGCGCAGACGTTGTTGCCATCCCCGCTCCAGACCACTTTGCGCCCGGCGATGGGGCCGCGATGCTCCTCATAAGTCATCACGTCGGCCATGATCTGGCAGGGGTGCGATTTGTCGGTCAGCCCGTTGATCACCGGCACCGTGGCGTGCTGGGCCAGCTCCTCCAACGTTTCGGCGGCGAAGGTCCGGATCATGATCGCGTCGACGTAGCGGCTGAGAACCCGCGCCGTGTCGGCCACGCTCTCCCCGTGGCCCAGCTGCATCTCCGCGCCCGACAGCACCAGCGTCTCGCCGCCCATCTGGCGGACCCCGACGTCGAAGCTGACGCGGGTGCGGGTGGAGGGCTTTTCGAAGATCAGCGCCACCAGACGACCCGCCAGCGCCGCCTCGTCGTCCGGGGCGCCCTTGGGCCGTCCCACCCGGGCGGTCTTCACCGCCCGGGCGTCCTCGATCATTCCCCGCAGATCCTCGGCCGAGACCTGGTCGAGGTCGAGGAAGTGCCGCGTCATGCGGGGATTTCCGCCGGCAAGGCCGCGTCCACCGCCGCCACGGCCGTCTCCAGCCGCGCCATCGCCTCGGCGATCTCGTCCTCGGTGATGTTCAGGGGCGGCAGCAGGCGCACCACGTTGTCCGCTGCCGGCACGGTCAGCACATGGGCGTCGTAGCCGGCCCGCACCACGTCCGTGTTGGGCGCGACGCATTCCAGACCCAGCATCAGCCCTTCGCCGCGCACGCCCTTCAGCACGCGAGGATGCGCCGCGACGAGGCCTTCCAGCTTCTGCCGCCAGACGCCCGCCTTGCGCGACACCTCCTCGAGGAACCCGTCGGCCAGCACCTCCTCCAGCACCGCGATGCCGACGGCGCAGCCCAGCGGATTGCCGCCATAGGTGGAGCCATGGGTGCCCGCGACCATGCCGGAGGCCGCGGCCTCCGTCGCGAGCACCGCGCCGAGCGGAAAGCCCCCGCCGATGGCCTTGGCGCAGAGCATGATGTCCGGCTCGACGCCGAAATGCTCATGGGCGAAGAGCCGGCCGGTCCGGCCGACGCCGCATTGCACTTCGTCGAAGACCAGCAGCGCGCCGACCTCGTCGCACAGCGCGCGCAGCCCGCGCAGGAACGCGCGGGAGGCGGGGCGGATGCCCCCCTCGCCTTGCAGCGGCTCCACCATGATCGCCGCGGTCCTCGGCCCGGCGGCGGCGCGCGTCGCCTCCAGATCGTCGAAGGGCAGCGTGCGGAAGCCCGGCATCAGCGGCCCGAAGCCCGCCGTCATCTTCTCCGACCCCGACGCCGCGATCGCGCCCGTGGACCGGCCGTGAAAGCAGCCCTCGAAGCTCAGGATCTCCACCCGATCCGGGTCGCCGGCGTCATGGTGATGCTTGCGCGCCATCTTGATCGCCAGCTCGGCGCATTCCGTGCCGGAATTGGTGAAGAACACCGTGTCGGCGAAGGTGTGGTCGACCAGCAGCTGCGCCAGCCTCTCCTGATTGGGAATGCGGTAGAGGTTCGAGGTGTGCCACAGACGTCGGGCCTGCTCCTCCAGCGCGGCCACGAGTCGGGGATGGGCATGGCCCAGCGCGTTCACCGCGATCCCGGCGCCGAGATCCAAGTGACGCGTCCCTTCCTCGTCGATCAGCCAGGGGCCGCTCCCTTCCACGAAGGAAAGGGGCGCCCGCGCGTAGGTCGGCAGAACGGGCGTGATCACCTCGAAAAGTCCTTTCACAGGGCGGCCGCGGAACGAAAACGCCCCTCCGGCGGCCGCGGCGGAGGGGCGGGATAGCGTTGGTGCCGCGCAAGCGGGCGGGTGTCAATCGAACGCTGCGTCCAGAGGCGTGGGAACCGAGCGCGTCGGGGGTCGAACCGAGTCACGGGGATGTCACGACGCAGCTGCCAATCATCACGCCACGACACGCCAATCCCGGGACGACGTCCCGGACAGTCCGGAGAGCGACCCGATGCTCCACGCGTCCTTCACCGCCGCGTCAGAACGCTTCGCCGACCTGGTCGCCGCGGCCGCCTCGCACCTCGCTCCGGCGATGGGGCTGCTGCATGAGGCGGCCCAGGTTCTGATCGCCTGACACCCGAACAACCCGGAGGCGCGACGCTGCCCCACAGCGCGTCTCCGGATTGCGGGGCGGAGCGGTCTCTCCGGGCCGTTCCGCCCCACCCTTCCCGCCCCATCCTCCGCTTCGCTCGCCCGAGCCTTTGCAGGGCCTGAACCGCACGCCGCTCGCGGCTCAGGGTTCCGACGCGCCCTCGCCGCCCGGCGACGCTTCGAATTCGAGCAGGTCGCCCGGCTGACACTCCAGAACGGCGCAGATCTTGGCGAGGGTCTCGAACCTGACGCCCTTGGCGCGGCCGGCCCGCAGGACCGAGACGTTCTGCTCGGAGATCCCGATGCGCTCCGCCAGCTCGCGGGAGCGCATTTTGCGCCGCGCCAGCATGACGTCGAGCCGCACGATGATCTCGCCTTGGATCTCTCCCGCGACGTCCGTTGGGTCTTCGCCTGAAACCTCTCCCGGGCTCCTCCCCGGCGCCGCGTCGTCGGAACCGTCCGCGCTCACACGAAGCTCCGGTTCTCGCGCTCGATCTCCACGCCCAGGCGCAAGGCCTGGCCCACGGCGGCCAGCAGTCCGCCGGTCAGGGCCGCCAGAAGCATCGCCCCGTCGATGTTGATGGCCAGCACCCGCTCCCCCGGCGGGGCGTGCCAGCTCAGCGCCACCGTCAGAACCGGCGTCGCCAGCAGGGCCGCCGCGGCGAAGGTCAGCAGCCGCATCCCGACGCGCCGCACCGCCAGCGCGGTCCGCTCGGAAAAAACCTCCCCCTCCCGCCACAGCTCGAAAAGCCTGGCGCCCGACAGCACCGCCGAAATGCACAGCAGGAACACGGCCGACAGGGCCGCGGCGG
Organism: Pseudomonadota bacterium; assembly: GCA_039025075.1. Lineage (GTDB taxonomy): Bacteria > Pseudomonadota > Alphaproteobacteria > Rhodobacterales > Rhodobacteraceae > Albimonas. Next base: position 6,230 of record JBCCPD010000121.1, read on the forward strand.
CGATCGTTCGCGGCGCGCCGGTCAAGGGCCCCTCCGGCGGCGGCGTGCCCCGCAGGCCCCTCTGATCGAGCCCGGCCTCCAACGCCCCCGGCAGGAACAGCATCACGGCGAGCATCGTCGCCAGCAGCGCCGCCGACCCATAGGCCACCCAGCGCATCGCGCCGCTCAGCCGCCTCAGGCGCGCCAGCGCCTCTTGTGACTCCGTCACCAAAGCCTCCTTGACATCGTCTATCGGATACATTTCTTCATGTCTTACATGAATCACTCAATGTCAATCGAGATCCCAATGAGAATGTCCCTGCAAGCCGCCATCCTCTGCCTCGTGCTGGGCTGCACCACCGCGTCGATCACCGGCCTGATGCAGGCCGCGCGGCTCGACGTGATGACGGCGGACGCCGAGGCGCTGCGCGTCGCGGTCAAGGCGCCCGACGCGCTGTCCCTGCCGCCCGACGGCGCGGTGATGACCTTCGGCGCGACTCACCCCGACGGGCGAGCGGTGGAGGAGCGCTTCAGGCTCGCGCCGACGCCGCAGGATCGCGGCGATCCCGGCCTGAAGGCGGAGGCCGAGCCCGGCTTCGCCTTGCTCGCCTACCGCATCGCGCCCGACGACCTGCCGCGGCTCGAGGCCGCCCGCGCCACGATCGCCGCGTGGAAGGAGGAGGCGGGAGACGCCGTGAAGGGCACGCTCGCCATTCAGGCGACGCCCTGCCGCACCGGCGCGCCGCCGGAGGGTCCGATGCCGGTCACCACCTACCTGCGGATCGAGCCGGGCGCCCGCTATTTCCGGCTGACCGGCCCGACCGACATCACGGCCATGCTGGACGAAGCCGGCGCGCCGCTGATGGAGGCGCCGGTCTGCGCCGCATCCGAGCCGACCGGTTGAGCCGGCTCGGAGAGGCGGCGCGCGCCGACGCACCAAGCCGGTCGAGCCGGGGGCGCGAGACGCGTCCCAGATCGCCGCGGGGCGCCCGGTCCCCGCGGCGCTCACCGCAGGTCGGGCGGCGTCGCCTCCTGCGTCAGAATCGCCTCGACCTCGTCGAGACCCATGACCCGCTGCCCCTGCTCCCCCAGCCGGCGGACGGAGACGGCGCCCTCCTCCACCTCCTTGCGGCCGACGGCGAGGATCACCGGAACCTTGGCCAAGGAGTGCTCGCGGACTTTGTAGTTGATCTTCTCGTTGCGGGTGTCGGCGCGCACGCGAAGGCCCGCGGCGGTCAGCCGCTTGGCGACAACGTGGGCGTAATCGTCGGCGTCTGAGGTGATCGTCGCCACCACCGCCTGCCGCGGCGCCAGCCAAAGGGGGAAGCGGCCCGCGTAGTTCTCGATCAGGATGCCCAGGAACCGCTCGAACGAGCCGAGGATCGCGCGGTGCAGCAGGACCGGGCGGGCGCGGGCGTCGTCCTGCGTGACGTATTCGGCGCCCAGCCGCTCGGGCAGGTTGAAGTCCACCTGGAAGGTGCCGCACTGCCACTCCCGCCCGATGGCGTCGGTCAGCTTGAAGTCGAGCTTGGGCCCGTAGAAGGCGCCCTCGCCCGGGTCGACCTCGTAGTCGGTGGTCACCTTGCGCACGGCGGCTTCCAAAGCGGCCTCGGACTTGTCCCAGATCTCGTCCGAGCCCACCCGCACGTCGGGGCGGGTGGAGAACTTGATGTCGAAGCCGTCGAAGCCGAGATGCTCGTACATCGAAGACAAAAGCGCTATAAAATCAGCGGTTTCACTCTCGATCTGGTCCTCGGTGCAGAAGATGTGGGCGTCGTCCTGGGTGAAGGCGCGCACCCGCATCAGCCCGTGCATGGAGCCCGAGCTTTCGTAGCGGTGGCACATGCCGAATTCGGAGACGCGCAGCGGCAGGTCCCGGTAGCTCTTGAGCCCCTGGTTGTAGATCTGGACGTGGCCCGGGCAGTTCATGGGCTTGAGGGCGTTGACCCGCTTTTCGTTGGCATGCTCGCCGGCCTCGGAGCCCTCGTCGATCTCCGTGATGAACATGTTCTCGCGGTACTTGTCCCAGTGGCCGGAGGCCTCCCAGAGCTTGCGGTCGATGACCTGGGGGGTGCGGATCTCCATGTAGTCGGCGCCGATCTGGCGGCGGCGCACGTAGTCCTCCAGCGCCCGGTAGAGGAGCGTGCCGTCGGGGTGCCAGAAGACCATGCCGGGCGCTTCGTCCTGGAAATGGAAGAGCTCCATCTCGCGGCCCAGCTTGCGGTGGTCGCGCTTGGCGGCCTCTTCGAGCATCGTCAGATGCGCCTCAAGGTCCTTTTTGGTGCGGAAGGCGATGCCGTAGATGCGCTGGAGCATCTTGTTGCGGCTGTCCCCGCGCCAATAGGCGCCCGCGACGGAGGTCAATTTGAACGCATCCGCCGGCGCCTGGCCGGTATGGGCGAGGTGCGGGCCGCGGCAAAGATCCTGCCAGTCGCCGTGCCAATACATGCGGATCGGCTCTCCTTCGGGGATCGCCTGGACCAGCTCGACTTTGTAGGGCTCCCCGTTCGCCTCGTAGTAGGCGATGGCGCGGTCGCGATCCCAGACCTCGGTGCGCACCGGATCGGCCGCGGCGATGATGCGGCGCATCTGCTTTTCGATGGCTTCGAGGTCTTCGGAGCTGAAGGGTTCGTCGCGATCGAAGTCGTAGTACCAGCCGTTGTCGATCACCGGGCCGATGGTGACCTTCACGTCGGGCCAGATCTCCTGCACCGCGCGGGCCATGATGTGCGCCAGATCGTGGCGCACGAGCTCCAACGCCTCGCGCTCGTCGCGCATCGTGACGATGGACAGGCGGTGGTTTTGGTCCAGGGGACGCGAAAGATCGATCAGAACGCCGTCGATCTTGACCGCGATGGCGGCTTTGGCGAGGGATTTGGAGATGTCCGCGGCCACCTCGGCGCCGGTGATCCCGGCCGCGTAGGTCCGCGCCGCGCCGTCCGGCAGCGTGATCGTCACCTGCTTCACC
>JBCCPD010000122.1:0-9166 GCA_039025075.1 Pseudomonadota bacterium
CGCGTCGATCCGCCTCGACCTGCAATTCGTTCCGGGGGAGGCCGCCGACGCGCCGGCCTTTCTGCGCGCTTTGGGCATGTTCGGCTACGAGGCCGAGGGCGCGCTCGACGGAGCGGAGGTGGAGGCGAGCGTGGACGCGGTTCTGACGCTCGAGGACGTGTGGCGGCATGAGGAGCGGACGACGAAGATCGCGCTCGCCCGCGGTTACGTGCCCGACGGCTGGGGGTTCTGGGAGCCGGACGCGGCGTAGCGCGGCCCGGGCCGAGGCGAAGGGGCGGGCCGGGTTGCGTCAGGTGCGGCCGCGGGGCATGTGACGCGCGTCGTCGCGCGTCTTCAGGAGCCTGCCCATGACTTCGCCCCTCCGCCCAGGGCCCCTTCGTCTCGGCGTCGCCGGTCTCGGAACCGTCGGAGCGGGGGTGGTGAAGATCGCGCAGGGGCGGGCGGAGCTGCTCGCCGCCCGGGCCGGACGGCCGATCGAGATCGTCGCCGTGAGCGCCCGCAGCCGCGGCAAGGACCGCGGCATCGATCTGTCGGCCTATGCGTGGGAGGACGACCCGGCGGCGCTGGCCCGGCGCGAGGACGTCGACGTGTTCGTGGAGCTGATGGGCGGCGAGGACGGGCCGGCCAAGGCGGCTGTCGAGGCGGCGCTGGGCCGCGGCGCCTCGGTGGTCACGGCGAACAAGGCGATGCTGGCGCATCACGGCCAGGCGATGGCCGAGGCGGCGGAGGCGGCCGGCGCGGCGCTGAAGTTCGAGGCGGCGGTGGCGGGGGGGATCCCGGTGGTCAAGGCGCTGGGCGAGGGGCTCGCGGCCAACGGCATGGGCCGGGTGCTGGGCGTGATGAACGGGACCTGCAACTACATCCTGACGGAGATGGCGCGCACCGGCGCGGCGTTCGACGAGGTTCTGGCCGAGGCGCAGCGGCTCGGCTACGCCGAGGCGGACCCGAGCTTCGACGTGGGCGGCATCGACGCGGCGCACAAGCTGGCGCTTCTGGCGGCGATGGCCTTCGGCGCGCGGGTGGATTTCGATGGGGTGACGCTGGAAGGGATCGAGCGGATCACGCCGACGGATCTGGAGAACGCCGCCGATCTGGGCTTTCGGATCAAGCTGCTGGGCGTCGCGCGGATGACCGAAGCGGGGTTGGAGCAGCGCATGACGCCCTGCCTGGTGCCGGCGACGACGGCTCTGGGGCAGCTCGCCGGGGTGACCAATGCGGTGGTGCTGGAAGGGGACGCGGTCGGGCAGGTGGTGCTGGAAGGGCCGGGGGCGGGCGAAGGGCCCACGGCCTCGGCGGTGATGGCGGACGTGGTGGACATCGCGCGGGGCTATTCGGGCCCGGCCTTCGGCGCGCCAGCGGCGGGCTTGGCGGCGGCGGCTAGGGCGCCGGACGGCGCGCCGGCGGCCTTTTATCTGCGCTTCGCGCTGGCGGACGCGCCGGGGGTGCTGGCCAAGGTGGCGGCGGCCTTGGGCGAGGAAGGGGTCAGCATCCACCGCATGCGCCAGCAGGACCATGCGGGCGCAGAGGCGCCGGTGATCATCCTCACCCATCCGGCCCCGCGCGCCGCGATCGACGGAGCGCTGGGCCGCATCGGCGCGATGGACGATTGCCTGGCCGCGCCCGTCGCCCTGCGCGTGGAGGCCTGAGAGCGTCCGTTCGAGCCCTGGTCCGAGCTTCGCTCGAACGGCGGCCCCGCCCGGACTCCCCCTTGGAGCAGCGGCGCGAGCTACAGTCTTCGCCTCCGCCGATTACTCGCGCGAGCCGAGTCGTCGCGCGGGTCAAGGCTCGCGCAGCGCAGCGAAGCGACCGCGCTTGCGCGGCTTGGCCTTGAGGCGCGGGGCGACTCGGCGGACGCTCGATCAAGGCCCCTTGCGGGCCTTCCCCAGCAAACAGCGTTCTTTGCCAAAGCCAGCGCAACGAATGCCGTTCCAGGCGCCCCGCGCGACAGCGCGCGAGCCGATGGGGCTCGATGCCCCGGAGGCGAGGCCCTCTGTGCCGGAGCCGACCTGACTTCAGCGCAGGTCGATGCGGCCTGTGGCGTAGCCGAGCGGCCAGGAGACGCGCATTTTGACCGGAGCGGCCCCGTCGGGGAGCTGGGCGATCCATAGCAGGCGCTCGTACTCGTCCTCCTCGGCCTGGACCGGGGCGTCGGAGACCAGCTCGAAGCCTCCGACCCGCTGGAAGCGCAGGCGGCATTTGCGGGCGGGACCGCCATAGGTCCAGTCGCGGTCGGCCTCCAGAACATCGTCTCCCAGGTCCTCGAGCATCACGTTGAGGCGACGTTCCCCGTCGAAAGTCCGCCAAGCGCCCTCGCAGGCGCCGCCGGCCTCGATCTGGGCCAGGGCGGCGAGGACCGGATAGGCGGGATCGACGGTGTTCAAGAGCTCCGCGGCCGGGATCGGGGTGACGTCGCCGTCCTGGGTGGAGGCGGAGACCTCGACGACCGGCGGGGCGGCCGGATCGTTCCACTCGACGCTGCGCAGGGAACCGTCGTCACCGAAATCGCTGACCACATGGTAGCGGCGGCGGCCGTCGGCGGCGTAGGTGATGGTCTGCTCGGACCGGAAATCCGCCACCAGCCGGGCCATGCCGACGCTGCGGCCCTCCAGCTCCAGCCGCAGATCCTCGCCCGCGTCGGAGATGCGGAACTGGACTTCGGCGAGGGAGACCGGACCCCAATCGACCTTGAAGTCGATCACGCGGTCCGGGGCGCCGTGATAGCTGGCGGCGGCGGCGGCCATCTGGGCGGCGGCGGGGCCGGCGGCGACGGCCGCGGCGAACGCGGTCGCGGACAGGCCGGCGCGGAGGCGGGAGTGGGTCATCGATCGATCCTGTCGGACAAGTGAACCAAGTTCCCTTAGCTGACAGGAGAGGTCGTGCGGCCGGGCCGGAAATCAAGGGCGCGCAGGAGGTCGGACCTCCTGCGCGCCGGATCGTGATCTGGTCGGCGATCGGGCGGGCGACGAGCCCGCCCGCCGGGGGTTTCAGGCGGCGTTCGCCACCGGCTTTGTCAGGCGGCGTTGGCCACCGGGCGGCCGCGCACGAGGTTCTCGTAGTCCGAGGCGATGCCGGTGGCGAGGGCGCCGACCTCGAAGGTCCAGTCGCCGATGCGGCCCACGGGCGTGACTTCGGCCGCGGTGCCGGTGAGCCAGCACTGCTCGAAGCCTTCGAGCTCCTCGGGGAGGATGTGGCGCTCGATCACATCGATGCCGCGCCGCTTCAGCAGGTCGATCACCGTCTGGCGGGTCAGGCCGTCGAGGAAGCAGTCGGGCGTCGGCGTGTGCACCTTGCCGTCCTTGGCGAAGAAGATGTTGGCGCCGGTGGCCTCGGCCACGTAGCCGCGGTGGCACATCATCAGGGCGTCGGAGCAGCCCTTCGCCTCGGCCGCGTGCTTGGACATGGTGCAGATCATGTAGAGCCCGGCGGCCTTGGCGAAGCAGGGGATGGTGTCGGGGGCCGGACGCTTCCACTGGGAGACGTCGAGCTGCGCGCCCTTGGTCTTGGCGTCGCCGTAATAGGCGCCCCATTCCCAGACGGCGATGGCGAGCCTGACGGGGTTCTTGGCGGAGGCGACGCCCATGTCCTCCCCCGAGGCGCGCCAGGCGACGGGGCGGACATAAGCGTCCGAGAGGTCGTTGGCGGTAAGGGTCTTGGCCTTGGCCTCGTCGATCTGATCGGCGGTCCAGGGGATGATCACGTCGGTCATCTCGCCCGAGCGCAGGAGGCGTTCGGAGTGCTCGCGCCCGCGGAAGATGACGCCGCCATAAGCCCGCTCGCCCTCGAAGACCGAGGAGCCATAATGCAGGCCGTGGGTGAGCACGTGCACCTGGGCGTCGCGCCAGGGGACCATCGTCCCGTCGAGCCAGATCCATCCGTCGCGATCGTCATAGGCCCCGGCCATGGCGCGCGTCCTCCGAACATGTGCCGCTTGAGAGGCGGCGGGTTTCATTGCGGGCCTGTCGCCCGGATTTTCGGGAAATGTCCCGAGGGCCCGAAATCACGAAACTATGTTTCGCTCAGGCCTTGGAACCGGGGGATAGCCGTCGCCCCTTTTAATGTCAACAAGGCTGACGTAAAATTCCGCCATGAGCCCGCAGCGCGCAACGACCGGTCTTGTTCAGACGCACGCGGCGCGGTCCCTGGCCGATGGGCGGCCGGCCGGGGCGCGCGGGGGCGGGAACCTTCTGTTCCTCACCGATCAACAGCTGCGCCAGGGCGTGGAGCTGATGTTCTTCGCCTATCGCGACATGGTGGCGGACGCGGATCGGCTGCTGGAGGATCGCGGCTACGGCCGCGCCCACCACCGCTGCCTGCATTTCGTCTGGCGGCGGCCCGGCATCCCTGTGACGGGCTTGCTGGAGATCCTGGGCGTCACCAAGCAGAGCCTGAACCGCGTGCTGCGCCAGCTGGTGGAGGACGGACTGATTCGCTCCGAGGTCGGGCCCAAGGATCGGCGTCAGCGCCTGCTGGACCTCACCGAAGAGGGCGAGACGCTTGTGCGCGCGCTGAGCGCCGCGCAGAATGAACGGATGCGGCGGGTCTTTCTGGAGGCCGGGCCGGAAGCGGTGCAGGCGTTCAAGACGGTGCTGGCGGGAATGATCGACGAGGGCTCTCGGGACCGCGCGCTGGCGCTGATCGAGGATCAGGGCTGAGCGATGGGGGTCGCCGCAGCGCAGACCGGCGCCGAGGACGGCGCGGATCCGGACGCGCATATCCTCATCATCGACGACGACGAGCGGATCCGGACGCTGTTGAAGCGCTATCTGGCCCGGGCCGGGTTCTTCGTCAGCGCCGCGCGGGACGCGGCCCATGCGCGCCGGCTGCTCGAAGGGCTGGCCTTCGATCTGCTGGTCATCGACGTGATGATGCCGGGGGAGGACGGGTTCGCGCTGACCGCGTCGCTGAAGCCGGACCTGGACGCGCCGATCCTGCTGCTGACGGCGCGGGGGGATGCGGAGGACCGCATCCGCGGGCTGGAGCATGGCGCCGACGACTACATGGCCAAGCCGTTCGAGCCGCGCGAGCTGCTGCTGCGCATCGGGGCCATTCTGCGGCGCACGCAGCCGATGATCCCGGCGGCGGAGCCGCCCAAGACGCTGACGCTGGGGCCGGTGCGCTACGACGTGGCGCGGGGGGAGCTGTGGCGCGGCGACGATCCGGTGCGCCTGACCTCCACCGAGAGCGCGCTGATGCGGGTGTTCGCCAAGACGCCGCATGAGCCGGTGGACCGGCTGACGCTTCTGGCGGAGCTCGACGACGCGCAGGAGCGGGCGGTGGACGTGCAGGTGACCCGCCTGCGCCGCAAGATCGAGGCGGACCCGAAGGCGCCGCGCTATCTGCAGACGGTGCGGGGCGCGGGCTACATGTTGAGCCCCGACTGAAACACGTCTGAAACACGACTGATCTCGGGACGGACCACGGTCTTGGACGGGCCGGTGCGGCCCGCCGCATCCCGAAGCTTTTGGATTGAAGTGGAAGCGAGGCCGCGGGCCGAGCCGCCTTCGGCCGGGCCTCGCTTCCGAAGCGGCTGCAGCGCGCCCCACCCCGGGGCGAGCGCAACGTCCGCCGGAACGTCCCCAAGCCGTTCCAACGCGCTTCGCCGGGCATAGACTCCGACGATCCGGGCGAGAATGGGGCGAAGACGTCGGATTGCTGATTTTCGCGACGTTTCCATGACAGGTTCTTCGAAACGTCGCGATTTTTCCCTTGCTCGAACGAATCGATCCGATTCAAGATTTAGAGGACGGCTCGCAAGAAGCCGCATCATACTGGCATCCTCTCCAGCCCTTCGCGGGCGCGTCCTGCAGGGGCTCCAAAATCTGGAGGAGCACGCGGCATGGACGCGCTCGAGCACGATCTCTCCACCGAGGACCTTCATCCCATCGACCTGGTCGAGACCCTGGCGGAACGCCGCGATTGGGAATTCGACCGCGTCGGGGAGGATCAGATCGCCATGGCGGTCGAAGGCGCCTGGCGGACCTATTCGCTGTCGCTGGCCTGGTCGAACTACGACGACATGCTGAAGCTGGTCTGCACCTTCGACATGGATCCGCCGAAGCGCCGGCTGCCGGAGCTGTACCGGGCCCTGGACGGCGCGAACGATCGCATGTGGGGCGGGGCCTTCACGTTCTGGACCGAGCAGAAGCTGATGGTGTTCCGCTACGGCCTGCTGCTGGCCGGGGGCGGGGCGGCGACGGCGGGCCAGGTGGAGAACATGCTGCGCATGGCGGTGGAGGAGGCGGAGCGGTTCTACCCGGCCTTCCAGCTGGTGTGCTGGGGCGGCGCGAAGGCGGACGCGGCGCTGGAAATCGCCATGGCGGGCGCCTACGGTCGCGCCTGACGGCTTCGGACGGCCCTGCGCGCGGCCGGAAACGGGGCGCGCGCAGGGAGGTTTTTGCGACATGACGAGCTTGAGCGAGGCGCTGCCGCGCGGGATCATGCTGCTGGGATGCGGCAAGATGGGCGGGGCGATGCTGGAGGGCTGGCTGACCCAGGGGCTGGCGGCGTCCAAGGTGACGGTGATCGACGTGGCGCCGTCGGACCGGGTGCAGGCGCTGGCGCGGGACGCGGGCCTGGTCGTGAACCCGGACGCGATCCCGGACGCGGACGTCTGCCTGCTGGCGGTCAAGCCGCAGATGATGGAGGAGGCGATCGGCGCGGTGGCCGGGATGGGCGCCGGCACGCTCTACGTGAGCATCGCGGCGGGGCTGACGATCGATTGGTTTCAGGCGCGGCTGGGCGCATCGGCGCGGATCGTGCGCAGCATGCCCAACACGCCGGCGGCGGTGGGCAAAGGCATCTCCGCCTTGGTGGCCAACGAGGCGGCCGGCGCAGCGGGGCTGGAGGCGGCCGAGGCGCTGCTGGCGGCCATCGGCGCCACCGTGCGCCTGGAGAGCGAGGCGCAGATGGACGCGGTGACCGGCCTGAGCGGATCGGGCCCCGCCTATGTCTTCCACTTGATCGAAGCGATGGCGGCGGCGGGCGAGGCCGAGGGGCTGGCGCCCGATCTCGCCATGGCGCTGGCCCGCGCGACCGTGATCGGCGCCGGGGCGCTGGCCGAGGCGGCGGAGGAAAGCGCCGCGCAGCTGCGCATCGACGTCACCTCGCCCAAAGGCACCACCGCCGAAGGGCTAGCGGTGCTGATGGAGGCGCTGCCCGACTTGATGCGCCGCACGGTCGGCGCCGCCGCGAACCGCAGCCGGGAGCTGGCCGGCTGAGAGGCGGGCCCGGTCGGACCCGCTGCAGCGCGGCGGAAACCGGTTTCTTTTCAGGATGCTTCACTGGCGCTGGGGCGCTCGACCTACGACTTTGGCGCCGTTTTTCGCTCTGATTGTGCAGCGCACAAACGTCGCCGTTGACAATCGTGCTGCAATGCACAATATCAGCGTGGTGAACGGGGCGCTGCAAGAAGCTCCCGCGCTCAAGCGAAAACCGAGGAGACCCCCGATGTTCGACAAGTTCTACGCCTTCGACGCCGAGAAGATGTCCGAGATGTTCAAGACGCCGGATATGACCAAGTTCTTCGAGAACGCCAAGATGCCCATGATGGACATGGACAGCATCATGGCCGTTCAGCAGAAGAACATGGACGCCTTCGTCGAGGCCAACAAGGCCGCCGCCGCCGGCTATCAGGAGGTCTTCAAGGGTCAGGTCTCCATGATGGAGGAGACGATGGCGTCGATCCAGAAGCAGCTGTCCGAGCTGAAGATGGACCAGATGACCACCGAAGGCGCCTCCCGCCAGATCGAGCTGCTGAAGGAGGGGTTCGAAAAGGCCCTGGCCTCGCTGACCGACCTGGCCGAGACGGCCCAGAAGGCCAACTCCGAAGCATTCGAGATCATGCGCGCGCGCGTGCAGTCCTCGCTCGATGAGATGAAGGACCTGGCCTCCAAGGCGGCTTGAGCCTGACGGTCTGACGACGGCCGCGGGCCTTCAGGCCCGCGAGCTGGGGGAACACCGGGCGGCTCCGGCGCGCCTCCCTCGCCCGAACCGCCCGGTAGGCCGTTCGCGATCCTCCCTCGCGAACGGCCGCGAATTCGGAAAGCCGCCCGCGTTGGGGAACGCGGGCGGCTTTTGCGTCGGGCGGATCCGGTGCAGGGTGGCTGGTGAAGGGCGGCTAGGGCGGAGGGAGGATGCCATGTCCGAGACGGCGAGCTACGAGGATTTCCTGAAGATCGACATCCGGGTCGGCCGGGTGGTCCAGGCCGAGCCGTTTCCGGAGGCGCGCAAGCCGGCGATCAAGCTGCGGATCGACTTCGGGCCGGAGATCGGGGAGCGCAAGAGCTCGGCACAGATCACCGCGCACTATACGCCCGAGGCGCTGGTGGGGCGACAGGTGATGGCGGTGGTGAACTTCGCGCCGCGCCAGATCGGGCCGTTCATGAGCGAGGTGCTGGTGCTGGGGGTGTCGGACGCCGACGGCGAGATCGTGCTGATCGCGCCCGATCAGGCGGCGCCGGCGGGGTCGCGGATGCATTGAGGGCGCGGCGGGCTATTGCAACGCCGCCACCTCTCGGTTCGCCAGCGTCAGCCTGTCGGCGAGGGTGCGGATCACCAGCTCCTCCAGCGCCAGCGCCGCCCTGGGGTCATCGGACTTCAGCCGCTCCAACGCTTCGCGCGTGAGCGTCCAGACCTCCGCCTTCTCGTCGGCGATGACGGAGGCGCCGCGGGGCGCTCCGGTGAAGAAGCCGGCCTCTCCCACCACGGTCCGGCCCAGCGCCGTGCGCAGCCGCAAAGGCGGAGCGTCGGGCGACAGGTAGAAGATGGAGACGCGGCCGTGGGCGATGAAGAACATCGAGTCCGACGCTGCTCCTTGGCGGCAGATCAGCTCCTGCGGCGGAACCTCGGCGCAGGTCAGTCGGGCGACGAGGGCCTGGGCGGCGTCGGCCGGCATCTCCTCCGCCAGCCAGGCGCCGACGGCGGCGCGGCGGGCGCGGTCGGCCCCCAGGGCGTCCAGCAGCGCGTCTTCGCACGCCTCGAGCCCTTGCTCCAGCGTCGCGAAGACCTCGGCTTCCGCCAGCGCCGGGCCGAGCACCCGATCCCCCGCGCCTTGCCGGGGAAACCCGGTGAAGACCAACCGGGCGCCCTCGGCCGCGCATTGCTCGGCCAGGCGGGTCATGCCGAAGCGGGCGGAGCTGTCGGCGCCGGTGACGGCTCGGAAATCCAG
>JBCCPD010000123.1:0-9105 GCA_039025075.1 Pseudomonadota bacterium
GAGGCGACCGCCTGGACGTTCGCCGGGTCCAGATAGACTTCGAGCACCGCGGCCCACGCCGCCAGCCCCTCGACCTCCCGCAAGCGGTCGAACCGGCCGTGACCTTCGGGAGCCGTCTCTTCGAACCACGCGGCCTCGCACGCGAAGCGCACGTGGAATGCGCCAGGGGTCAGCCCGGCTTCGCCGCGGCCTGGCTGCTCAGCTCGTCGCGGCTGGTCTCGGCGTCGGTCCTTGCGCTCAGCCGAACCGGTTGTCCCGCGGAAACCCCCTGGGCGCCATGCGGCCGGCGGAGGCGCGTTTGGCGACGTATTCGGCCAGCTCCTCGCCGGCGACGGTGCGGGTGCGCCCGCCGCCGTCCAGCCAGCGCAGCCCCTCCTCGCGCGCGATCGCCTTCACGTCGCTCAGCCCGCCGTCCTTGTATTTCTGCAGCCGCACGCCCTTGCCGCGGGTCATCTCCGGCAGCTCCTCCAACGGGAACAGCAGCAGCTTGCGGTTCTCCCCCACCACGGCGACCAGATCGCCCGAGACCTCGACGCAGGCCGCCGCCCGGGCCGGCGCCTTGAGGTTCAGCACCTGCCGCCCGCTGCGGGTCTGCGCGATCAGCTCGTCCTCAGACGCCACGAAACCGTCCCCGGCGCTAGAGGCGAAAAGCCGCTTCGCCCCGGGCCGATGCACGAAGAGCGCGACGATCTCGTCCTCGTTCGCCAGGTCGATCATCAGCCGCACCGGCTCTCCCATGCCGCGCCCGCCCGGCAGCTTGTCCGCGCCCAGCGTGTAGACCCGGCCGGAGCTCGCCATCAGCAGGATCTTCGACGTCGTCTCCGCATGGAACACGAAGCCGGGCCCGTCGCCGTCCTTGTACTTCAGGTCGGCATCCAGCGGCTGATGCCCTTTCAGCGCCCGCACCCAGCCCATGGCCGAGCAGACCACGGTGATCGGCTCGCGCTCGACGAAGGCCTCCAGCGGCGTCGCCTCGATCGTCGGCGCCTCCGCCAAGGCCGTGCGCCGGGCGCCGGGCGGGCAGGGGTCGTGCGCCGCCTTCAGCCGGTCGAGATCCTCCAGCGCCGTCATCCCGCGCAGCCCCCGCGGCGCGCCGAACCTGTCGCGCACCTCGCGCAGCTCCGCGCCGATGCGGTCCCACTGGGCGCTCTCGTCCTCCAGCAGATCGGCGAGGTCCGAGCGCTCCTCCAGCAGCCGGTCCCGCTCCGCCTGGATCTCCATCTCCTCCAGCCGGCGCAGGGCGCGCAGGCGCATGTTCAGGATCGCCTCCGCCTGCGCCTCGGTCAGGAAAACCCCCGTCTCGCTTTCACCGAAATCGAAGCCGGCGCGGTCCGCCTCGGGCACGCCGGCAGACCAGTCCTCGGCCATCAGCGCGGCCTTGGGCTCGTCCTCATTGCGGATGATCTCGATGACCCGGTCGAGGTTCAGATAGGCGACGATGTAGCCGCCCAGGATCTCCAGCCGCCGATCGATCTTTTCGAGCCGGTGGCGCGAGCGCCGGACCAGCACCTCCCGCCGATGGTCCAGGAACGCCCGCAAAACCTCCTTCAAGCCGCAGACCTTGGGCGTGCGGCCGTCGATGAGCACGTTCATGTTGAGGCTGACGCGCGTCTCCAGATCCGTCTGGCGAAACAGCGCCTCCATCAGCAGCGCCGGCTCCACGTTGCGGGACTTCGGCTCGAGCACGATGCGCACGTCCTCTGCGCTCTCGTCCCGCACGTCCGCCAGGATCGGCAGCTTCTTGGCATTCACCAGCTCCGCGATGCGCTCGATCAGGCGGGATTTCTGGACCTGGTAGGGGATCTCGTCGACCACCGCCTGCCATTGGCCGCGGCCCAGATCCTCCACGCGCCAACGCGCCCGCAGCCGGAACCCGCCGCGGCCGGTGGCGTAGGCCTCGCGGATGCCGTCCGCCGGCTCCACCATGACGCCGCCCGTCGGAAAGTCCGGCCCCGGCATCTTCTCCAGCAACGTTTCCAGCCGCGCGTCCGGGAATTTCACCAAGTGCAGCGCCGCCTCCGACACCTCCCCCGCATTGTGCGGAGGGATCGAGGTCGCCATGCCCACCGCGATCCCGTTCGCCCCGTTCGCGAGCAGGTTCGGGAAGGCGCCGGGCAGCACCACCGGCTCCCGATCCTCGCCGTCGTAGGTCTCGCGGAAATCGACGGCGTCTTCGTCGAGCCCGTCGAGCATGGCCGCCGCGACCTCCGTCAGCCGCGCCTCGGTGTAGCGCATGGCCGCCGCGTTATCGCCGTCGATGTTGCCGAAATTGCCCTGGCCGTCCACCAGCGGATAGCGCACCGCGAAGTCCTGGGCTAGGCGCACCAGCGCGTCGTAGACCGCCTGGTCGCCATGGGGGTGGTACTTGCCGATGACGTCGCCGACGACGCGGGCGGATTTCTTAGGGCCCTGGCTCGGGTCGAGCCGCAGCAGCCGCATCGCCCACAGAAGCCGCCGGTGCACCGGTTTGAGCCCGTCGCGCGCGTCCGGCAGCGCCCGGTGCATGATCGTCGAGAGGGCGTATTGCAGATACCGCTCGCCCAGCGCCCGGCTGAGCCGTTCGCCGACGATGCCGTCGCCGCGCCCCTCCATCTCGTCGTTCGCACCATCATTTGCCATAGATGTGGTGTAGCTTGCGCGATAGGCCGCGGTCCAGCGCCATTTGGCCGGAGGTCTCGCCTCAGGGGCATCGAGCCCCCCCAATAAACAAGGGGAGGCTCGCGCGCTTCGCGCGAGGCGCCCGGAACGGCAGGCGTGGGCGCTGAGCCGAAAGAAAACGCTTTTGCTGGGGAAGAGCCGCAAGGGCTCTTGCTCGAGCGTGCGCCGAGTCGCCCGCCGCCTCAAGGCCGAGGCCGCCCGAGGAGGGCGGGTCGCTCCGCTGCGCTGCGCGAGCCTTGACCCGGCGAACGACTCGGCTTTTGCGGCCGAAGGGGGGAAGGCGGCCGGCCTTGACCCGATCCGTCCGGGCTTGCACCCGTCGCGGCATGACCCGAACCGTCCTCATCACCGGCTGCGCGTCAGGCATCGGCCTCGATGCCGCCCGTCGGCTCTCGGCCGAGGGCTGGCGGGTGCTCGCCACTTGCCGCCAAGCCGAAGACTGCGCCCGTCTCGAGGCCGAGGGGCTGGAAAGCTTCCCCCTCGATCAGGCCTCGCCGGACAGCGTCGCCGAGGGCGCCGCGGAAACCCTGCGCCGCGCCGGAAAAACCCTGCACGGCGTCTTCCTCAACGGGGCCTACGCCCTTCCCGGCGCCCTCGAAGACGTCTCCCGCGACGCCCTGCGCGAGATCCTCGAAGCGAACCTGCTCGGCCCCCACGACCTCACCCGCCGCCTCATGCCCGCCCTCCGCGCCCGCGGCGAGGGCCGCATCATCGCCTGCTCCTCGGTCTTCGGCCGCCTCTCGCTGCGCTATCGGGGCCCTTATAATGTAACCAAGTTCGCCTTGGAGGCCTGGGCCGACGCCCTGCGGCGGGAGATCGAGGGCGCGGAATCCCCGATGCCCGGCATCCGCGTCTCCCTGATCCTGCCCGGCCCCATCCGAACGCCCTTCCGCGCCAAGTCGCTCCCGCGCTTCGAAGCCCGGATCGACCCCGAGCGCTCCGCCTGGGCCGAGGCCTACCGCGCCCGCATCCTCCCCCGCCTTCTCGCCGAGGACCCGCCCGACCTCGCGCCGATGGAGCGGCGGCCGGAGGCGGTGACCCGCGCCCTGCGCCACGCTCTGACCGCGCCACGCCCCAAGGCCCGCTACTTCGTCACCCCGGCGACCTGGCTGGTGGAGGCGCTGGTCCGCGCCCTGCCGTCCCGCGCCCTCGACCGGATCTTCGCCGGCGACGTCTGACCGTTGCGAAAGTCCTTGCTGGCCACGGAGGCCGCACGGCCTAGTATCTCAGGCATGAACCAGACCCTGCTCATCATCGCCATGGCCGCCTGTCTTGCGGTCCTCGCGATCCTCCTCTTCGGCGTCGGATCATTCGCGCGCGGCGGGGACTTCAACCGTAAATACGCCAACAAGATCATGCAGATGCGTCTCGCCGCCCAGGCGATCGCCGTGGTGTTGATCCTCATCGCCGTCGCCTCCACCGGCTGAGCCGGTCGCAGGTCCAGGCCGGGAACGCCGGGCCCCGCGTCTTCCGACGCGGGGCCCGTTCCCGTCTCCGCCGCCGCCCGTCGCGGCCGAAACCCCAGCCCTGAAGAAAATCATGGTCGTCCTGAACAAAATCTACACGAAGACCGGCGACGCCGGCGAAACCGCCCTCGGCAACGGGGCTCGCGTCGCCAAGCACGCGTTGCGCGTGGAGGCCTACGGCACGGTCGACGAAACCAACGCCACCGTCGGTCTCGCCCGCCAGCACGCCGAAAGCGACATGGACGCCGCGCTGTCGCGGATCTCCAACGATCTGTTCGACCTGGGGGCCGACCTCTGCACGCCCGACATGCACAAGGACGCCGAGGCCAAGTACCCGCCCCTGCGCATGGCGGCCGAGCAGGTCGCCCGTCTCGAGGCGGAGATCGACGTGCTCAACGCCGATCTCGAGGCTCTGCGCAGCTTCATCCTGCCCGGCGGCTCCGCCTTGGCGGCGCAGCTGCACCTCTGCCGAACCGTCTCCCGCAGGGCGGAGCGGCGCGTGGTGGAGCTCGCCGCCGTCGAGGACGTCAACGCGCACGCGGCGAAGTATCTCAACCGGCTCTCGGACTGGTTCTTCGTCGCCGGCCGGGTCGCAAACGACGGGGGCAAGTCCGACGTGCTTTGGGTCCCCGGCGCGAACCGCTGAGCCGCGCTCGCCTCAACGCCGATCCACGCGCGCAAGACCCCGCGCCCGCCGACCCCCGGCCCCGTCGCCTCGAGCCGCGACGCGGCGTCGCCCGCCAGGCCTCGGGCGTCGGTTTGCCCTCGCAACCGAAGGTCGGGAGGTGTAGGCAGCCGTGACGATCCCGGCGCGGCCCGCGCGCCGGCCACGAACCGGGCGCGCCGCGCGCCCCAGGGAAGGAGAAACGCGCCATGAAGGTCCTCGTGCCGGTCAAGCGCGTGATCGACTACAACGTGAAGGTCCGCGTGAAGGCGGACGGCTCCGGCGTCGATCTCGCGAACGTCAAGATGTCGATGAACCCTTTCGACGAGATCGCCGTCGAAGAGGCCATCCGCCTTAAGGAGAAAGGCGCCGCGGAAGAGATCGTCGCCGTCTCCATCGGCGTCAAGCAGGCGCAGGAGACGCTGCGCACCGCGCTGGCCATGGGCGCCGACCGCGCCGTCCTGATCGAGGCCGCGGACGACGTGACCACGGACATCGAGCCGCTGGCCGTCGCCAAGCTGCTCGCCAAGGTGGTCGAGGAGGAGAAGCCCGACCTCGTCCTGTGCGGCAAGCAGGCCATCGACAACGACATGAACGCGACCGGCCAGATGCTGGCGGCGCTGCTGGGCTGATCCCAGGCGACCTTCGCCTCCGAAGTGAACGTGGACGCCGGCAAGGCCACCGTCACGCGCGAGGTCGACGGCGGCCTGCAGACCATCGAGGTTCAGATGCCCGCGGTCGTCACCGTTGACCTGCGCCTCAACGAGCCGCGTTACGCGTCGCTCCCGAACATCATGAAGGCGAAGAAGAAGCCCCTCGACGCCAAGACCGCCGCCGACTACGGCATCGACGTCGCGCCGCGCCTCTCCGTCGTCAAGACCGTGGAGCCGGCGGAGCGCAGCGCCGGCGTGAAGGTCGGCTCCATCGACGAACTGTTGGAAAAGCTGAAGAACGAAGCGGGAGTGATCTGAGCATGGCCGTCCTTCTTCTTGCCGAAGTCACCGGCGGCGAGCTCGGGCTCGACGCCACCTCCAAGGCCGTCACCGCCGCCAAGATGCTGGGCGAGGTCACCGTGCTGTGCGCCGGGGCCTCCGCCGCCGCGGCGGGCGAGGCCGCGTCCAAGATCGACGGCGTCGCCAAGGTGCTGGTCGCCGAGGACGCCAGCCTCGGCCATCGCCTCGCCGAAGCGACCGCGGCGCTGATCGTCTCGCTCGCCGGCGACTACGACCACATCGTCGCCCCGGCCACCACGGACGCCAAGAACATCCTGCCGCGCGTCGCCGCGCTGCTCGACGTGATGGTGATCTCCGACGTCTCCGGCATCGTCGACGTCGAGACGTTCGAGCGGCCGATCTACGCCGGCAACGCCATCCAGACCGTGAAGTCCTCCGACGCCAAGAAGGTCGTCTCCGTCCGCACGTCGACCTTCGAGGCGGCGGGCGAGGGCGGCTCGGCGGCGGTTGAGACGATCTCCGTCCCCGCCGATCCGGGCCTGTCGTCCTGGGTCGAAGACAAGCTCGCCGCCTCCGACCGGCCGGAGCTGACCTCCGCCAAGGTGATCGTCTCCGGCGGCCGCGCCATGGGCTCGCAGGAGAACTTCGCGATCATCGAGAAGGTGGCCGACAAGCTCGGCGCGGCCATCGGCGCCTCCCGCGCCGCGGTGGACTCGGGCTACGCCCCGAACGACTGGCAGGTCGGCCAGACCGGCAAGGTCGTCGCGCCCGATCTCTACATCGCCGTCGGCATCTCGGGCGCCATCCAGCACCTCGCCGGCATGAAGGACTCGAAGGTCATCGTCGCCATCAACAAGGACGAGGAGGCGCCGATCTTCCAGGTCGCCGATTACGGCCTCGTGGCGGACCTCTTCGACGCGGTGCCTGAGCTCGAGTCCAAGCTCGACTGACATCCGCCCGGGCGCGCCGTCCAAGCGCGCCCGGCCCCGGCCCAACGGTCCGTCTTCGCAACCCGGCGATTTCCCGCTAGCCTCCCTCTTCTGGCATCCGTTCAACGAGGGTCGGCCGATGAGCTATTTCGACGTGGACGTCCATTCGCGGGCCATCACCGCCGCGAACGACGAGGCGCAGCTTTGGTTCGACCGCGGTCTGGTCTGGACCTACGCCTACTGCCATGAGGAGGCGATGCGCTGCTTCGGCAAGGCGCTCGACGCCGACCCGGACTGCGCGATGGCCCATTGGGGGCTCGGCTACGCCGCCGGCCCGAACTACAATTTCCAGTGGTCGCATATGGACCCCAAGGGCAAGGCCAAAGCGCTCGGCACGGGGTACGACTGCGCTCAGGCGGCGCTGGCCCTGATCGACAAGGTGACCGCGCCCGAAAAGGCGCTGATCGAAGCGCTGCAGGCACGCTATCCCCAGCGCGACCCGATCGAGGACCAAGCCCCCTGGAACGCCGATTTCCGTGACGCCATGCGACGCGCCTACGCCGCCCATCCGCACGATCTGGAGATCGCCTGCGTCTTCGTCGAATCCATCATGAACGTGACGCCCTGGCGGATGTGGGATCTCAGGACAGCCACGGTCGCCGAGGGCGCCGGAACAGCGGAGGCCGAGGCGGCGCTCGACCGCGCTTTCGAGACCGAGGCCGCCTGGCGCCATCCGGGCCTCCTGCACCTGCACGTTCACCTGATGGAGATGTCTCCCCATCCCGAACGGGCGCTGAAGACCGGCGACGTGCTGCGCGAGCTGGTGCCCCATGGCGGCCACCTGATCCACATGCCCACCCATATCGACATCCTGTGCGGCGACTATCGCGACACGCTGCACTGGAACGAGAAGGCGATCGAGGCGGACCTGGAATTCGTCGAGCGCGAAGGGGCGATGAACTTCTACACCGCCTACCGCATCCACAATTATCACTTCGCGATCTACGGGGCGATGTTCCTTGGGCAGTACGAGGCGGCCATGCGCAACGCGCAGGGGCTGATCGACACGACGCCCGAGGACCTTCTGCGCTCGGAAAGCCCGCCGATGGCGGATTTCATCGAGAGCTACATCTCGATGAAGGAGCATGTGATGATCCGCTTCGGCAAATGGCGGGAGCTGATCGTCCTGCCGGAGGTCGAGGAAAAGGACATCTGGTGCGTGACCCACGCCAATCGGCTTTACGCGCAAGGCGTGGCCCATGCGGCGCTGGGGAACGTGTCGGAAGCCGAGGCGGTCCGCGCGCGGTTCCTGGAGGCCAAGGCGGCGGTGCCGGAATCGCGCCTGCTGCACAACAACCGCTGCGTGGACCTGCTGGAAATCGCCGAGGCGATGCTCGACGGCGAGCTGGAGTATCGCAAGGGGAACCACGAGGCGGCCTTCGCGCATCTGCGCCGCTCGGTCGCGCTGGACGACGCGCTGCCTTATGACGAGCCCTGGGGCTGGATCCAGCCGACGCGCCATGCGCTCGGCGCGCTTCTGTTCGAGCAGGGGCGGCTAGAGGAGGCCGAGGCGGTCTATCGCGAGGATCTGGGCCTCGGCGGCGGCCTGAGCCGGGCGATCATACACCCCGACAACGTCTGGAGCCTGAAGGGCCTGGTCGATTGCCTGAAAGCGCGCGGCCAGGCGGAGGGCGAGGAGGCCCGTTTGCTGGCGATGCGGCTCGACTTCGCTCTGGCGCGGGCGGACGGGCGGGTGGCGGCGAGCTGCTTCTGCGCCCAAGCGGCGATGGCGGCCGAATAGTCCGGCTCGGGCCCTGGTCCGGGCTGCGCCCGAACGGCGGCCCCGCCCGAACTCCCCATCGGCGCGGAGACCCTGGCCCTTGAGCTGGAACGCCGTGCGAGCCGAGTCGTCCCGCGGGTCAAGGCTCGCGCAGCGCAGCGAAGCGACCGCGCCTCTTCGGCGCGGCTTGGCCTTGAGGCGCGGGGCGACTCGGCGGACGCTCGATCAAGGCCCCTTGCGGGCCTTCCCCAGCAAGTAGCGTTCTTTCTCAAAGCAAAAACAACGCCTGCCGCTCCAGGCGCTCGCGCGAACGCGCGCGAGCCGATGGGGCTCGATGCCCCGGAGGCGAGACCCCCCTCGCGCTACCCTCCGGCGAAGGCGAGGCGGTCGCGGTGGAGCATGCAGTGCACGCCTTTCTCGCCGTTGACGGTCTGCGTGACGCGCAGGTCGGCGGCGAGAGAGCAGAGCATGTAGGCCTCGCCCGCATCCAGGCCGACGCGCTCGCCGATCCAGGCGATCATCGCGCGCAGGGCCTTCTTCGCGGCCTGGTCGAGGGAGGGGTCGAGCCCGAGGGCGATCAGATGCGTCGGCGTTTCCGCGCGGGGGCCGGGCAGCGAAAACTCCTTGTGCAGCGTCAGCGTGATGTCTCCGGTCA
>JBCCPD010000124.1:0-9094 GCA_039025075.1 Pseudomonadota bacterium
ACGGTCTAAGGGAGGGCTGATGCGCTACGATCCGCCCTTCCATCGCTCCAACGGCCTCTGGCCGGCGATCATCGCCTTCGTCGCGCTCGCGGTCTTTCCCTTCGTGTGGGACGACAACTTCGCGCGGCACATGCTGGTGTTGGTCATGGTCTACGCCATCGTCGCGGCGAGCTGGGACCTGACGCTGGGCTTCGGGGGGCTCTTCAACTTCGCGCATGTCGCGCTCTTCGCGACGGGGGTCTACGCCTACGGGATACTGGCGAAGACGCTCGGCGTTTCGCCTTGGCTGGCGATCCCGCTGGGGGGCGTCGCGGCGATGGCGGTGGCGGCGATCATGACGGCGCCGGTGCTGCGGCTGGACGGAATCTACGTGATTCTGGTGACGCTCGCCTTTTCCCAGCTGCTGCTGCAGCTGGTAGTGAGCCAGAGCGACATCACCGGCGGCACCTCCGGCATGGTGACGCTGCCGAGCCTCAAATGGGGCGGCTACAGCTTCGTGCGGGACGGCAAGATCGGCTACTACTACGTGGCGCTGGGGTTGCTGGCCGCTTGCTTGGCGTTCCTGCAAGGGATCGTGCGCGCGCCGCTGGGCCGGGCGATCCGAGCCCTGCGGGACAACAAGTACTACGCGATCTCCCGCGGCGTGCCGGAGGCGCGGACCCGCCTGCTGGCGATGCTGGCGAGCGCCCTGCCCACGGGCATGGCGGGGGCCTTCTACGGCAGCTACGTGCGCGTCGCCTCGCCGGACGCCTTCGGGATCGGGTTTTTGACGCTGCTGCTCTCGATCCTGCTGCTGGGAGGGGCGGGGACGCTCTGGGGACCCGTCGTGGCGGCCTTCGCGGTGACCCTTCTGTCGGAGAGCATCGCGGGGCTGGGACCGTGGCGGGAGATCCTGATCGCGGTGCTGATCGTAGCGGTGATGGCCTTCTACCCCGGAGGCCTCTGGGCCGCGATCCAGGAGCTGCGGGAGGGCGCCGCCACCGCGCTCGCCCAGCTGCGCGCGATCCGCAATCGGAGGGTCCGGGCATCGGAACGCGCCCGCCTGACCCATGGCGCGCGGGAGACGATGGTGAGCACGCCCCACGGCCGCATCGCGGTCGCCGATGGGGGCGGCGACGGCCCGCCGCTGATGTTCATCCACGGCAACTCCGCATGCAAGGAGGCGTTCTCGAAGCAGTTCGAGGCCTTCGGCCCCGCCCATCGCGTCGTCGCCTTCGATCTGCCAGGCCATGGCGTCTCGGACAACGCGGACCCCGAGGCCTCCTACAACATCCCCGCCTATGCCGAGGTGGCGGAGGAGGTGATCGACGCGCTCGGGCTGGACCGCCCCGTGGTCTTCGGCTGGTCGCTGGGCGGCTACGTGGCGCTGGAGCTTGGGGCGCGGGAGGCGCGGCCGCTCGCAGGCCTTGCCATCGCGGGCACGTCCCCGCTGGCGCTGGCGCCGGACGACGTGGCGCGGGGCTACGACCCCGACAGCCACTTCGTCTTCGCCGGGCGGCAGTTCCTGACTCGGGCCGAGCAGAAGATCTTCGCCGACGAGGCCTGCGCGCCGCGCGAGAGGGGCGCGGGCTTCATGCACCGCAACCTGCCGAGGACTGACGGGCGAGCGCGGCCCTACATGATCACCAAGTTCGGCGTGGTGAACTGGCCGCGGCAGATGCGGATGCTGGCCGAGGGGCGCGTGCCCTTCGCCATCCTCAACGGCGACGACGACCCGTTCCTCAACCACGGCTACATCAGAGGCCTGCGCTACGGCGATATTTTTCGCGGGGCGCCCTTCGACATCGAAGGCGGCCAGCACGCGCCGTTCTTCAACGAGCCCGACGCCTTCAACGCCGCCTTCGCCGCCTTCGTCGCCGACTGCCTCGCGCGCTCTCGCGCGGCGGCGGAATAGCCCGACCCCGCGCGGCGGCGTAATGGCGCCGCGGCGCCGCTTCCCCCTCGGCCGCGCCGGCGATAGGCTCCGCCCTCAAAGACATCGAACGACCGCCCGCCGCCCTTCGCCCCGGCCGCGCGGGCCCACAGGGAGGGCCTACGCCCATGACCATCCAGACCGCGATCAAGACGCTTGGCGCCTCCTTCGGCGAGAAGCTGAGCGTCGCCGAGGCCGTGCGCGCCCACCATGGCGAGGACGGCAGCTACTACCCCGCCGTCCTGCCCGACGCCGTCCTCTTCCCTGAAAGCGCCGAGGAGGTGAGCGAGATCGTCAAGATCTGCGCCGCCGAGGGCTGCCCGATCATCCCCTGGGGCGTCGGTTCCAGCCTCGAAGGGCACACCCTGCCCTTCCACGGCGGCGTTACGCTCGACATGTCGAAGATGGACCAGGTGGTGGAGGTGCTGCAGGAGGACATGCTGGCCGTCGTCCAGCCCGGCGTGACGCGGGAGGCGCTGAACGAGTGGATCCGGGATACGGGCCTCTTCTTCCCGGTGGACCCGGGCGCCAACGCCACGCTGGGCGGCATGGCGGCGACGCGGGCCTCCGGCACCAACGCGGTGCGCTACGGGACGATGCGGGAGAACGTGCTCGCCGGCCAGGCGGTGCTGGCGGACGGACGGATCGTGCGGGTGGGCTCGCGCGCCAAGAAGACCTCGGCGGGGTACGATCTGAAGAACCTGCTGGTGGGCTCCGAGGGCACGCTGGGCATCTTCACCGAACTCACTGTGAAGCTATACGGCGTGCCGGAGAGCATCACGGCGGCCACGTGCGCCTTCGACGATGTCGAGGGCTGCGTGAACGCGGTCATCATGGCGATCCAGATGGGCATTCCCCTGGCGCGGGTGGAGTTTCTGGACGAGTTCACCATCGCCGGCGTCAACAACTACTCGAAGCTGGGCCTGCCCGAAAAACCGCACCTCTTCCTCGAGTTCCACGGCACAGAGGCCGGCGCGGCGGAGCAGGCGGAGATGTTCGGAGAGATCGCCGCGGAGTTCGGCGCCGGCGGCTTCGAGTGGACCGCCAACGCCGAGGAGCGGAACCGGCTGTGGAAGGCCCGGCACAACGTCTACTTCGCCGGCCTCTCCATGAGGCCGGGTTCGAAGCCGCTGTCGACGGACGTCTGCGTGCCGATCTCCCGCCTCGCCGAGGCGCTGCTGACGGCGCGGGCGGACGTGGAGGCGTCCTCGCTGATGGGCGGGATCGCGGGCCATGTGGGGGACGGGAATTTCCACGTGGGCCTGCTGCTGGACCCCGACGCGCCGGAGGAGCTGGAGGAGGCCAAGCGCCTCTGCGCCAAGTGGAACGCCGACGCGATCCGCATGGGCGGGACGATCACCGGGGAGCACGGGGTCGGCCGCGGCAAGCGCGCCTGGATGGCGGACGAGCACGGCGACGGCTACGCGGTGATGGCGGAGCTGAAGCGCGCGCTCGACCCGCAGAACATCCTCAACCCCGGCAAGGTGGTGGAGCTGAACTGATGGCGGGGGCGGAGGAGGCGGCGCGGCTGACGCGCGCCGTCCTCGCCGCCTGGAATGCCAAGGACGAGAAGGCGCCGGGAGCGCTCTTCGCCGAGGACGCGGATGTCGTGAACGTCACGGGGCTGCGGTGGCACGGGCCCGCACGGATCGCGCGGACGCATGGAACGGCCTTTTGCAGCTATTTCGCGGGCGCGGTGCTGACCGAGGAGCGGTTGGAGGCACGCACGCTAGGTCCCTCGGCCGGCCTCGCTCGGGTCCGGGTGCGGATGGAGGGCCAGGTCGGCCCCGACGGCGCGGCGGCCGGGGCGCGGCGGACGCTGCTGCTCGTGGTCTGCGCGGAGGGGCCGGAGGGCTGGCGCATCGCCGCGGTGCAGAACACCGATATCGTGGACGGGGCCGAGACGATGGCGGCGGGGGCCGAGGGGCTCGCGCCCGCCCGCTACCGCTGAGGAGGAGAGGCCCATGGAAGCTCATGTCGACCCCGAGCGCGCGCAGTTCGAGGGCTTCAAAGCCCTGCCCCGCGACACGCCGTTGAATATGCTCAACCTCGTGCGGTTTCGGGAGCAAGCGGCCTATGCCGAAGGGCATGCGCTCGCCGGAAAGGGTCTGAGCGGGGCGGAGGCCTATGCGAATTACGGCCGGGACTCGGCGCCGGTGCTGGCGCGGGTCGGCGGCTCGATCCTGTGGCGGGGGCGGTTCGAGACGGTGCTGATCGGCCCGTCGGAGGAGCGTTGGGACGCCTGCTTCATCGCGGCCTACCCTAACGCGGGGGCGTTCCTGGCGATGGTGACGGATCCCGAATACCAGGTCGCGGTGGCCCACCGCCAGGCGGCGGTGGAGACGTCGCGCCTGATCCGCTGCGGCGAGGCGGACGGCGGAGCGGTCTTCGGTTGAAGCGCCGGGCGGCGGGTTGAAACCCGCCCTACGCGGCCGCGAGGCCTGCGCCCCGCTCAGCCGGCCGCGCCAGCCGAGTCGTCTCGTGGGTCAAGGCTCGCGAAGCGACCGCCGAAGGCGGCTCGGCCTTGACGCGCGGGGCGACTCGGCGGACGCTCGAAGCGGAGCCCTCGGGCTCTTCCCCAGCAAAAGCGATATTCCTCAAAGCCTGGCACGACACCCGTCGTTCCAGGCGCCCCGCGCGAAGCGCGCGAGCCGATGGGGCTCGATGCCCCGGAGGCGAGACCCCCCAGCCGCCCGGCTCAAGCGCTGAGCAGGGCCCGGGCCGCTTCCCGCGCGGCCTCCGTCACCGTCTCTCCGGCGAGCATGCGGGCGATCTCGTCGGCGCGATCGGCGGGGTCCAGGACGGCGACCTCGGTTCGGGTCGCGTCATCCCTCACGGATTTTTCGATGCGGAAATGCCGGTCGGCGCGGGCGGCGACCTGGGGGGAGTGGGTGACGACCAGCACCTGGGCGCCCTGGGAGAGGGCGGCGAGACGGGCGCCGACGGCGGCCGCGGTGGCGCCGCCGACGCCGCGGTCGATCTCGTCGAAGATCAGCGCCTTGGGCTCTTCGGCGCCGGCGCTCAGGCAGACCTTCAAGGCCAGCAGGAAGCGCGACAGCTCTCCGCCGGAGGCGATGCGGGCCAAGGGGCCCGGCGGCGCGCCCGGGTTGGGGGCGACCTGGAACTCGACGCGGTCGCGGCCCTCGGGGCCCGGCGCTTCCTTGCGCAGGGTCGTGGCGAAGACCGCCCGCTCCATCTTCAGGGGCGCCAGCTCCGCCGCCACGGCGGCGTCGAGCCGGCCGGCCGCCTCCTGCCGGATCGCGGTCAGGGACGCGGCGGCGGCGTCGTAGGCGTCCTCGGCGCCGCGGACATGGGCCTCGAGCGCGTCGAGCCGCGCCTCGGCGCCGTCCAGCGCCTCCAGCCGCGCGGCGAGATCCTGGGTCAGGGCCGGCAAGGCGTCGGCCGGCACGCGGTGCTTTCGGGCGAGGCCGCGGAGGGCGAAGAGCCGTTCCTCCACCTGTTCCAGCCGCGCGGGGTCGAAGTCGAGCGCCTCCAGAGCCGTCTCGACACCGGCTTGGGCGTCGGACAGTTCGGCAAAGGCGCGATGCAGGGCGGCGAGGGGCGCGTCGAGGCGTCCCGCGCCGTCCTCGCCGCGCAAGGCGTCGCCGGCGGACGCGGCGGCGTCCTCCAGCCAGCGGGCGGCGTCGGCCATGCGGCCTTCGGCGCCCTCGCCTCCCAAGGCGGCGGCGGCGCGGATCACGTCCTCGCGGATGCGGGCGGCGGCCTGGGCGAGGCGGCGCTCGGCGTCGAGGCGGGGCTCTTCACCTTCCTCAGGCGCCAAAGCGGTCAGCTCTTCGGAAGCGTGGCGCAGCCAGTCGGCGTCCCGGGCGGCGGCCTCGGCGGCGGCCTCCGCCTCCGCGAGGGCCGCTCGGGCGGCGGAGGCCTCGGCCCAGGCCTCCCGCACCTCGGCCAACGCCGCTCCGGACCCGGCGAAGGCGTCGAGGATCGCGCGGTGGCCCCTGGCGTTCAAAAGGCCCCGGTCGTCATGCTGGCCGTGCACCTCCAGCAGCGCATCGCCCACGGCGCGCAGCAGCTCGGCCGAGGCGCGCTGGTCGTTGATGAAGCCCGAGGCGCGGCCGCCCGCCACCCGGCGCTTCAAAAGGATCTCCCCCGGCTCGGGCTCGATCCCCGCCTCCTCCAGCAGCGCCAGCGCCGGATGCCCGTCCGGGCAGTCGAAGACCGCCGTCACCATGCCCTGCTCGGCCCCGGCGCGGACCATCTCGCCGCGCCCGCCCCTCCCCAAGGCGAGCCCCAGAGCATCCAAAAGAATGGACTTGCCGGCCCCCGTCTCCCCCGTCAGCACGTTCAGCCCAGGGCCGAGATCCAGCGCCAAGCGCTCGATCAGAACGATGTCCCGGATCGCGAGGTGGCGGAGCATCGCCGCCGCCCCGTCAGATGGTGTCGCCGGTGGTCACGCGCCGGAACACGCGGGAGATCCAGCTTTCGCGATCCTCGAAGGGCGCGATGTCGGCCCCCTGCATCAGCGCGAAGCTGGCCTCGTACCAGGGCGAGCCGGGGAAGTTGAAGCCCAGCACCGCGGCGGCGGTGCGCGCCTCCCCTTCGATGCCGAGGCTCAGATAGGCCTCCACCAGCCGGTGCAGCGCCTCAGGCGCCTGGGAGGTGGTCTGGTAGAAGGTCAGCACCGCCTTGAACCGGTTGATCGCGGCGATGTAGTTGCCCTGGCCCAGATAGTAGCGGCCGATCAGCATCTCCTGCCCCGCCAGCTGATCTCGGGCCAGGTCGATCTTCAGCCGCGCGTCGCGGGCGTATTCGGAGCGGGGATAACGGCGCACCACCTCCTCCAGCTCCTGCAGGGCGCGGCGGGTGGCGCCCTGGTCCCGCTCCACGTCGACGATCTGGTCGTAGTGGGACATGCCGACGATGTATTGCGCATAGGCCGCGTCAGGATCCGAAGGGAAGAAGCTCAGATAGCGCTCGGCGGCGGAGATGGCGCGGTCGAAATCCTGTCCCTGGTAGTAGGAGAACGCGGCCATGATCATCGCGCGCTTGGCCCATTCGGAATAGGGGTGCACGCGCTCCAGCTCTTCGAAGGTCTCGGCGGCGCCGGTCTGGTCGCCGTCGTTCAGCCGCTGCTCGCCCTCGGCGTAGATCGAGGCGGCGGTGCGCCCGGCGAAGGGGTCTTCGTTCGGGTCGACGTCGTCGTCCGCGAAGGGGTTCGAGCAGGCGGCCAGGGACGTCAGCGCCAGCGCGCAGACGGCGCGGCGCAGGCGACGGGCGGAAAGCGGAAGTCGGGTCATTCGGCCGAGGTCCTCGACGGATCAGGGGCGCGCCGCGCGGCGCGAGATCGTTAACCGAGAATTACCAAGGAGAGGGGGAGGGCGGCAAGCGCGGCGTCCGCACCGGCGGCGTCCATGACCGCGAAATCCGGACGATGCGGCGCGCCGCTCGGGCGCGCCCTTCGCGGCCCGCGGGTCAGGCCGCGACGCGCGCCGGCTCCGCCGCCTCGATGCGCCAGGCGTCGGGCCGGGCGGCACGCGCGCGCAGAACCCGATTGGTCATCTCATGGCCCGAACGGCGGCCGACATAGCGGCCCAGGATCGGCGCCGGCGCCAGGCCGAGATCGCCGATCGCGTCGAGCGTCTTGTGGCGCACGAACTCGTCCGGGCGGCGCAGGCCCTCGGGGTTGAGCACCCGTCCGTCGTCCACCACCACGGCGTTGTCCAGGGAGCCTCCGCGGGCCAGGCCGGCCTGGCGCATGGCCTCGATCTCCGCCGCCATGCAGAAGGTGCGGCAGTCGGCGAGTTCGGAGAGGAAGGTCCCCGGCGTCGGCGCCGAGCGGAGGCGCTGAGCGCCGATGGCCGGATCGGCGAAGTCGATGGCGAAATCGACCTCGAAGCGGGAGGCCGGCTCGAGCCGCGCCAGGCGCTCCCCATCGCTCGCCTCGACCGGCTTGAGGATGCGCAGCACCTGGCGCTCGCCGTCCTGGGGGGCGGCCCCGGAGCGGGCGAGCGCCCGCGCATAGGGCGCGGACGACCCATCGAGGATGGGAACCTCGGGGCCGTCGACCTCGACCAGCGCGTTGTCGATGCCGAAGGCGGCGAGCGCGGCCATGACATGCTCCACCGTCGAGACGGACGCGCCGTCCCGGTTGGCGAGAACCGTGCACAGGCGCGTGTCGACCACCGCGTCCCAGCGGGCGGGGATCAGCGGGTCGCGATCCTTCAGGTCGGTGCGCTTGAACCAGATCCCCAGATGGGCGGGATAGGGCCGGATGCGCAGCATGGCGGGCGCGCCGGAGTGAAGGGCGCGGCCGCGGAATTCCAGTACGGTCTTGACGGTCGCCTGCATGGGGTCGCTCCGCGTCTCGCCTGCTCAACTGCTGCCGCGGCGGTCGGTCCCTGGCGAAGAGCCGCCGGCGCGCCGAGGACTTCGCGTCCTTCGGGTTCGCCTCGGGCCTCATATTGCGCCCGAAGACGATCCGCTCAATTCAAGCTTTGCGTCCGTTTGCGTCAGCGACTCACAGAGGGCGGCGCCGGGCGTGGGCCGAGACGGTGACCGCCCCCCGCGCGGGCGACGCCGGGGGCGGTCTCAACGGCGGCCGAGACGCCCACGGGTCCGCGTCGGCGTCGGAATCGGCGCGGGGCTCGGTGCTCGGGGCTCGGGTCAGTTGGCTTGGCGGCGCAGGAAGGCCGGGATCTCCCGCTGCCGGTCCGCGTCGGAAGGGTCGGCGCCGCCGCTGAGCGAGGGCTCGGCCTGGCCCGGGCGCGCGGCCGGCGGGGTTTGCGCGCCGGTCATGCGGTGGATCAGGCTGTTGATGCCGAAGCGGCCCCGCTCGCCCTCCGCCTCTGCGTCGGGGACGGGGGCTGGGGCGGGCGCGGGAGCCGGCGCAGCGGCCGGCTGGGGCCGACGCGCGGCGGCATGGCCCGGGTGGTTCACCGCGGCGTGCAGGCGCGCCAGCGTCTCGGGCGAGGGCTCCCCCGGCGCAGAGGCCGTGGCGGCGGAGGCGGTCTCCACCGCTTCGGCGGCCGGGGGCACGAAGGCGCCGTCGCGCTCGAACGGATTGGGCGCGGGGGCCGGTTCGGGCTCGGCCGCCGGCTCGGCCAGGGCGCCCTCGTCGAACAGGGGCGCGGCGGCGAGCTCAGGCGCGACATCGACCGTTTCCGCCATGGCCGGGCGGTCGACCTCCGGGGCGGCCGCCCGGTCGGAGAGGGGCTCGGGCTG
>JBCCPD010000125.1:0-9091 GCA_039025075.1 Pseudomonadota bacterium
CCCCCCCCCCCCCCCCCCCGCCCCCGCCTCCGATCAGAGATCCATGCCCAGATGCACGACACGCTGACCCGCCTGCGCTACCGCTGGTGGCCGGATCACCTCATCGGCGAGATCCTGTCCAAGCGCTGGACGGAAACGGCGATCCCGATCCTGTTTCTGATCCTGGTCAGCGTCTGGCTGAGCCAGAACATCGACAACTTCCTGTCGCCCTCCTACCTCGCCATCACCGGCCGGCAGGCGGCCGAGATCGGCTTCGTCGCGCTCGGCATGGGCCTGGTGGTGCTCGTCGGGGGGATCGACCTCTCGGTCGGCTCGATGTTCGCGCTCACCAACTTCGTGGCCCTCTTCACCCTCAACGTGCTGGGCTGGCCGCTGCCCGCGGTCGCCGCCGCGACGCTGGGAAGCGGTCTGGCCCTCGGCGCCGTCAACGGCGTGCTGATCGGCTATCTGCGGATGCGCGCCTTCATCACCACGCTGATCACGCTGATCATCTTCCGCTCGCTCTACGAGCTGCTGGTGCAGGAATACTCCACCGACATCTCCGCCGTCTTCGTCGACCTGCCGGCCTGGGACTTTTTCGGCTACGGCGACGTCTGGGGCGTGCCCTCCGTGGTCCTGCCCTTCGCCGCCATCGCCATCTTCGGCCACGTCTTCCTCACCCGGCTGCGGCCGGGCTGGCACGTCACCGCCATCGGCGGCTCGCGCCGCTCCGCCTACAACTCCGGCATCCCGGTCCGCCGCACCATCGCCCTCTGCTACGTGGCGAGCGGCGCGCTCACCTCCATCGGCGCCTTCTTCTTCGCCGCCCGGCTCAGCACCGTGGGCGGCGGCGTCGGCCTGGGGCTGGAGGTGACGGTGCTGACCGCCATCGTGCTCGGCGGCTTCACGCTCGGCGGCGGCAAGGGCTCGGTCCTGCGGGTGATCCTCGGCACGCTCATCGTGCTCCTGATCGTCAACGGCCTGACCACCATGAACGCCGGCGGCGGCGCCAACCGCATGGCGCTCGCCGGCATCCTGCTGGTCGCCGCCATGATCGACGTGCGCTGGCAGAAGAACCGCAACAGCGTCATCGCCAAGGTCTATGTCAGCCCGACCTTCCACAAGCTCGCCCCCGCCCAGTCGACCGAGGCCGACAGCGGCAGCCCCTACGCCCAGAACGACCGCCTGCGCGACGTCTCCCTGATCGGCCTGGGCCGGATCGAAGCGCCCGAGGACGTGATCCTCGACAAGGACGACCACCTCTACGCCGGCTCCCGCCACGGCGACATCATGCGCTTCTTCGCCCCGGACTACGAACGGATGGAGGTCTACGCCCATATCGGCGGCCAGCCCCTCGGCATGGCCTTCGACCGCGACGACAACCTCTACTGCTGCATCGGCGGCATGGGCCTCTACCGCATCACGCCCGACCGGGTGGTGGAAAAGGCGACCGACGAGACCAACCGCTCCCTCACCTCCGTCAACGACGACAGCCGCCTGCGCCTCGCCGACGATCTCGACATCGCCGACGACGGCCGGATCTTCTTCTCCGAGGCGACCACCCGCTACGAGATGCACGAATGGCCCATCGACGGGCTGGAGGGGCGCGGCAACGGCCGGATCATCTGCTACGACCCGAAAACCGACGCCACCCGCACGGTGCTCAGCGGTCTGAAATTCCCCAACGGCATCTGCATCGCCCCCGACGGCCAGTCGATCTTCTTCGCCGAGACCTGGGGCTGCTGCATCAAGCGCTACTGGTTCGACGGGCCGAAGACGGGGCAGGTCGAAATCGTCATCGGCAACCTTCCCGGCTACCCGGACAACATCAACCTCGCCTCCGACGGCAACTACTGGCTGGCGATGGTGGGCATCCGCACCCCCGCGCTCGACCTGGCGTGGGAGATGCCGGGCTTCCGCAAGCGCATGGCCAAGCGCGTGCCCGCGGACGAGTGGCTGTTCCCCAACATCAACACCGGCTGCGTGGTGAAGTTCAACGAACGCGGAGAGATCCTCGACCGGCTCTGGGACCGCCACGCCGTCAACCACCCCATGATCACCTCCATGCGCGAGCACAAGGGACGGCTCTACCTGGGCGGCATCCAGAACAACCGGATCGGCGTCTACCAGCTCGAAGGGGCCGATCCCGACTACTCGCAATACGGCCGGCGCTGGGGGAACGGCTGATGCTGGACGCCCTGCGTCGCGTGAGCGACCGCATCCTGGGACGCGGCGAGGCCAGCATCGTCGTGCCGACCCTCGACGGCGTCCTCAAGCCGAACGCCGCCCTCGACGGGGCCGAGCCGGTCTTCGACGCCCGCTCCCCCCGGGATCTGGCAAGCGACGGCGCCCATCTCTACCTCGCCGACGGGACCCATCTGCTGCGCCTCGACGGGGCCGAGGCGCGCCCGGTGCAGGATTTCGGCCGGCGCCTCACCGCCATCGCCGCGCTGCCGGACGGGCGCTTCGCCGTCGCCCTCGACGGGACGGAGGTCCGGCTGCTCGACCGGCCGGACGCGACGACCCCGGCGCGGACCTGGACGGGCGGCGGCATGACCGCGGTCAACGCGCTCGCGCCGGACGGCGCCGGCGGGCTCGTCGCCACGGACGGATCCTCCCGCCACGGCGCCGACGATTGGGTGCGCGACCTGATGGAGCAGCGGCGCGGCGGCCGCATCCTGCGCCTGCGCGAGGACGGGGAGGCGGAGGTCGCCGCCGATCAGCTCGGCCACGCCTTCGGCGCCGCCGCCAGGGGCGACGACCTGCTGGTCAGCGAAAGCTGGCGGCACCGCCTGCTGCGCCTCTCGCGGGACGGGCGGCGGCAGGTCGCTCTGCCGCGGCTGCCGGTCTATCCCTCGCGGCTCTCGCCCGCCGCGGGCGGCGGCTGGTGGCTGACCGCCTTCGCCGCGCGCAGCCGCCTGGTGGAGTTCGTCCTGCGCGAACCGGCGTTCCTGAAACGCATGATCGCCGAGCTCGACCCCGACCACTGGATCGCGCCGCGCCTGCGGTCCGGGGAAAGCGTGATGGAGCCCATGCAGGGCGCGCATCTCAAGACCATGGGCGTGACCAAGCCCTGGGCCCCGCCGCGCGCCTACGGAATGGTCATCCGCCTCGACGCCGCCGCGCAGCCCGTCGGATCGCTCCAATCGCGCGCCGACGGCCGCATCCACGGCGTCGTCTCGGCGGCGGAGCACGCGGGCCATCTCCACCTGCTCGCCCGCGGCCCGCGTCAGGTGCTTCGCCTGCCGCTCGCCGGCCTGGCGACGGGAGACGCCCGATGACCGACATCGTCCTGTCGTTGGAAAAGGCCACCAAGCTCTACTCCGGCGTCGCCGCGATCGAGGACGTTGATTTCACCCTGCGCCGCGGAGAAATCCACTCGATCCTGGGCGAGAACGGGGCCGGCAAGTCGACGCTCACCAAGATCATGGCGGGCGTGGTGCAGCTCACCTCCGGCCGCATGGTGCTCGACGGCGAGGAGGCGGCCCCCGACACCCCGCATGAGGCGCGCGAACTCGGCGTCGCCATGGTGTTTCAGGAGAACAGCCTCGTCCCCTCCATGACCGTCGCCCAGAACCTCTTTTTGGGGCAGGAGCGGTTCTACAACCGCAAACGAGGGGTGGAGATCGCCGCCCAGCAGTTCCTGCAATCGCTGAATTTCGACGTGACCCCCACCGCGCTGGTCGAGGTGCTGGGCGCCGCCCAGAAGCAGATGGTCGAGATCGCCCGCGCGGTGCTGCACAAGGCCAAGGTCATCATCTTCGACGAACCGACGGCGACGCTCACGCCCGAGGAACGCAAGTACTTCTTCAACCTGGTGCGCGATCTGAAGTCGCGGGGCGTCTCGATCATCTTCATCACACACGCCCTCGAGGAAGCGCTGGAGCTGTCGGACCGGATCACCGTCCTGCGCGACGGCCGCTGGATCGAGACCGACGACGCCGCCCGCTTCGACCGCGCGCGCGCCGTGCGGGCGATGGTCGGACGCGACCTGTCGGAGACGCTCTACGGCGCCAAGAAGACCGAGGCGCGCCCCGCCGGAGAGCGCGTTTTGAGGGTGGAGAACCTGACCCTCGCGCCCATCGTGAACAACAACTCCTTCTCGGTCTTCGCGGGGCAGGTCACCGGCGTCTTCGGCCTCGTCGGCGCGGGGCGGACGGAGACGTTCAAGATCGTCTCCGGCGCCCTCAAGCGCGACCGCTTTCATGGCGGCGAGGTCTACCTCGGCGACGCGCCCGTCTGGTACCGCGTGCCCGCGCCCGCCGTGAAGGCCGGGATCAGCTACATCACCGAGGACCGCAAGGCGGAGGGCTTCTTCGAAACCAGCTCCATCGCCCGCAACATCTACACCGGCCTTCTGGCCAAGTTCCCGATCGGCCGCAGGCTGCTCTCGCGGCGCGAGCAGACGCAGGTCGGCGACGATTGGACCCGGCGGCTGAACGTCCGGGCCATCGGCGCCGACGCCTCGGTGGTTGAGCTCTCGGGCGGCAACCAGCAGAAGGTGGTCATCGCCAAAAGCCTCGTTCAGGACCCCAAGCTGGTGATCTTCGACGAGCCCACCCGCGGCGTCGACGTGGGCGCGATCGCGGAGATCCACGCGCTGATCAACCGGCTGGCCGACGACGGCAAGGCGGTGGTGGTGATCTCCTCCTACCTGCCGGAGATCCTGGGCCTCTCGGACCGCGTGCTGGTCTGTCGACAGGGCAAGGTGGTGGAGGAGTTCTCCGCCCACGAGGCGGACGAAGAGAAAGTGATGTACGCCGCGATCCACTGAGGCCCGGCCGCCATTTCGAGCCGCGGGTCCGGCGCGCTCGCGGGACGCCCGACCCGCGGTCGAGCGCGCACGCGAACGGAGCGATCAGTGCGTCCATCCGAGCGCCAGCGCCGCGCCCTTCTCGGCCACCATCATCGTGGGCGCGTTGGTGTTGCCGCTGGTCATCGTCGGGAACACCGAGGCGTCGATCACCCGCAGACCGTCGAGGCCGTGCACCCGCAGATCCGGTCCCACCACGGCGGAGGTATCGACGCCCATGCGGCAGGTCGAGGTCTGGTGCCAGGTCGTCGTGGCCTCCGCCCGCATCGCCGCGAGGATCGCTTGGCGGTCCATGCCCGGGCCGATCACGCCGCCCCGCACCTTGGCGAAAGCGGGATGCTCGGCCATGCGCTGGTGGAAGCGGATGAACTCCACGTGGTTGTCGACGTCGATGGGGTCCGAAAGGTAGTTCGGGTCTACCAGCGGCCGGTCGAACGGGCTGTCGGAGGCGAGGCGCACGGTCCCCTTCGACACCGTGCGGCAGACGAAGCCGCGGAACACGATGCGCGGCGGCAGGGCGCCCGCGCGCTCGTTCCAAGTGTTGGAGACGCCGCAGACCGATTGGGCGCTGGGGTGCTCATCGGTCTCGCGCAGGCGCACGAACGCTCCGGCGTCGACGCCCATGGTGGCCAGCGGACCGGTCGCCGTCTCCTCGAACATCCGCCGGGTGGTCGCCTCGTCGGGCTGCGGAAAGCCCATAGCTTCGGGATCGGCGAGGACCATCGCCACGCGCGGTCCGCCGACATGGTCGAGCAGGTTGCTCCCCACGCCCGGCAGGTCGTGGCGGCAGGGAATGCCGTGCTCGGCCAAGTGGTCCGCCGGCCCGACGCCCGAGAGCATCAGGAGCTGCGGCGAGCCGATCGCGCCCAGCGAGAGGATCACCTCGCCCGCCGCGACCGCCTCGGCCTCGCGGCCCCGGGCGTAGGCGACGCCGGTCGCGCGCGCGCCCTCGAAGGTCACCCCGGTGACATGGGCGCCCGAGACGACCGTGAGGTTCGGCCGGTTCCGCGCCGGGGCGAGGAAGGCGTCGGCCGCGCTGACCCGCCGCCCGCCGTCGGTGGTGAACTGGTAGAGAAAGCAGCCCTCCTGGCGCTCGCCGTTGTAGTCAGGGTTCCATGGGGCGCCGAGGTCCGCGTAGGCCTCGAAGCACATCTCCTGCAGCGGATGGCGGTTGCGCGGATGCTCGATCGGCAGGGGGCCCGTCGTGCCGTGATAGTCGTCATCGAAGACGCGGCTGCCCTCGGATTTCTTCATGAAGGGCAGGACCGCGTCGTAGGACCAGCCGGCGTTGCCGAGCTGCGCCCAATGATCGTAGTCGCCGCGCCCGCCGCGCACGTACATGCCGAAATTGATGCCGCTGGAGCCGCCGAGCCCTTTGCCGCGATTGAGCAGGATGCGCCGGCCGTCGAGCCGCGCCTGCGGCTCGGAGCGGAAGGCCCAGTCGACGGGCGAGTCCCAATGGTCCATGCAAGCGCCGTAGGCCTCGATCAGCGGGCGATCCATCTCCCGCCCGGCTTCGAGCAGAAGCACGCGGACCGATTGATCCTCGCTCAGCCGGTTCGCCAGGATGCACCCGGCGGTTCCGGCGCCGCAGATGACGAAGTCGAAGGCGCTCATGGTTTCCTCCCGCACCGGCGCGGTGGCCGGCAACGCGCGCTGCGCCGCGCCGCCTGAACCCCGCGCTTTCTATCCCTTGATTAACCCAAGGCGCCCGATGGCGCGAGGGAGGCGACGAACGATGCTGCCCTCAGAGGAGTGGGCCAGGCGGTCTCGTTCAGCGCGCCCTGCCAGGCGAGGAGCGCCGGCCTATCCCGGGGCGCCTCCGACAGGACTTGCGGAGATGGTCGATGGGTCCAAGGGGGTCGCGGCGCGATCCATCGCGGCCCTCAAAACGCCGATCATGTCGGTCGCGCTTCAAGCGACCGCTGCCTCCCGAGTGTTGACTTGAGTTGCTCAGGCATCCAACCGTCCCGCGCAACGATGACACGGGAAGACTGCTGACATGGGCGAAGCGATCTCGAAAACCACTTCGAGCCATTGGGGCGCCTTCGAAATCACCGCGCGCGACGGCCGTCTCGTCTCCGCCGAGCCCTTCGCGCTCGACCCCGACCCGTCCGACATCTGCCGGGCGGTGCCGGCGGCCGTGCATCACCGCCACCGGGTGCTGCGCCCGGCGATCCGCCGGGGCTGGCTGAGAGGCGGTGCCGACCGAGCCCGCCATCTGCGCGGCCGCGACGACTATGTGGACGTCCCCTGGGACGAGGCGCTCGACCTCGCCGCCGCCGAAATCGACCGCATACGCAAAGCCCATGGAAATCGGGCGATCTATGGCGGGTCCTACGGCTGGGGCAGCGCCGGGCGCGTGCACCACGCCCAAAGCCTGGTGCACCGTTTCCTGAACTGCACGGGCGGCTACGTCGCTTCGTTCGGCAGCTACTCCACCGGCTGCGCCCAGGCCATCGTGCCCCATGTCATCGGCTCGAATTTCCTTCAGTTCAGCTACGGCGAACAGACCTCGTGGAGCCAGATCGCCCGGGAGACGGAGACGCTCGTGATGTTCGGCGGCATCGGCCGCAAGAACGCCCAGGTCTCCATGGGCGGCGTAACCCGGCACGCGGTAGGCGGGTGGCTTTCTCAGCTGCAAGACCGGGGCGCGCATCTGGCGACCATATCGCCCCAGCGCAGCGACGGTCCTGTCGGAGCCGAGTGGCTCGCCGTGCCGCCGGGCACGGACACCGCCCTGATGATGGCCCTCGCCTTCGCCCTGGAGGAGACGGGCAAGGTCGACCGCGCCTTCCTCGACCGCTGCACGACCGGCTACGACCGCTTCCGCCCTTACCTCATGGGCGAGGAGGACGGCGTTCCCAAATCCCCCGAATGGGCCGAGGCGGTGACCGGGATACCCGCCGCCCGGATCCGTGCCCTGGCGCTTCGCATGGCCGAGACGCGAACCTTCATCTCCGTCGCCTGGTCGCTGCAGCGCCAGCGCCATGGCGAGCAGCCGTTCTGGATGGCGATCACGCTGGCCTCGATGCTCGGCCAGATCGGGCTGCCGGGCGGCGGCGTCGGCTTCGGCTACGGCGCCATCGGCGGCACGGGCGTCCCTGTGCGCACCCTGGGCGGCCTCGCCATGCCGCAGGGGGACAACCGGGTGAAGGAGGTGATCCCCGTCGCCCGCGTCGCCGACATGCTTCTGAATCCAGGAGCCGAGTACGACTTCAACGGCCGCCGCCGGCGCTGGCCCGAAATCAAGCTGGTGCACTGGTGCGGCGGCAATCCCTTCCATCACCATCAGGACCTCAACCGGCTGGAGGAAGCGTTCCGCCGCCCCGACGCGGTCATCGTTCACGAGCCCTGGTGGACCGCGACCGCCCGCTGCGCCGACATCGTCTTTCCCGCCACCACGCCCTATGAGCGGGAAGACATCGCCCGCACGTTCTCCGACCCGTTTCTGTTCTTCATGCCCCGCATGATCGAGCCCGTCGGAGAGGCCCGCAACGACTACGACGTGTTCGCCGCATTGGCCCGACGGCTAGGCTGCGGAGAGGCCTTCACCGAAGGCCGCGCCTCGGAGGACTGGCTCGCCCATCTTTACGATCGGTTCCGTCAAGGCTGCGCAGAGGCGGGCATCGACACGCCCACCCTGGAGGAGCTGAAGGACCGCAACTGGGTCGAGCTGCCCATCGAGGGCGAGGCGTTCGAGCGCACCGCCTTCGCGCGCTTCCGCGAGGCCCCCGACGCGTCGCCCTTGGCAACGCCTTCGGGCCGCATCGAGATCTTTTCAGACAAGATCGCTGGTTTCGGCTACGATGACTGTCCCGGCAGGCCGACCTGGTTCGCGCCCGCGCCGCTCGCCATCGACGCGCCGCTCGCGCTGGTGTCTCCGCAGCCGAAGGACAAGCTGCACAGCCAGCTCGAACCGGCGCTCGCCGACGCCCGCGGGCATGTTCCGGCGCCGATTGCGCTGCACCCCAAGGACGCCCAGGCGCGCGGCCTTTCCGACGGCGACCGCGTCCGGGTCTTCAACCGCCGCGGCGCTTGTCTGGCGGTCGCGCAGGTCAGCGACGCGGTGGCGCCCGGCGTCGTCGCCATCCCCACAGGGGCCTGGTTCGATCCCGGACCCGGCGGGACCTGTCTGCAAGGCAATCCCAATGCGCTGATCGAAGACCGCGGAACCTCAAGCCTCGCTCAAGGAACCAGCGCGCACACGGCGCGCGTGGAGGTCGAACGCGCGTGACCAGAACCGCTTCGCCTCTGCCGAAGGCCTGAACTCTCCGAAGATTAGGACCTGACGGACGG
>JBCCPD010000126.1:0-9089 GCA_039025075.1 Pseudomonadota bacterium
CAACGGCATGGGAAAAACCACGCTCCTGCGCGCCATCATGGGCTTCGTGAAGGTCACGGACGGCGCCATCTCCTTCGACGGGCAGGACATGCGCCCCCTGACCATCCACCAGCGCGCCCAGGCCGGCCTCGGGCTGGTGCCGCAAGGCCGCGAGATCTTTCCCAACCTCTCGGTGGAGGAGAACATGGCCGTCGGCGTCGCCATCGACGGCGACGACCCCGCCCCGCGCATCAAGGAAGTGCTGGAGCTCTTCCCTCGCCTCGTCCGTCTCCTGGACCGCCGCGGGGGCGCCCTCTCGGGCGGCGAGCAGCAGCTCCTCGCCCTCGCCCGCTGCCTCTGCCGCCGGCCCAAGCTGATGCTGCTGGACGAGCCGACCGAGGGCATCCAGCCCTCCATCATCGACGAGATCGAGGAGACGCTGAAGACCCTCGCCGCCCGCGGCGAGATCACCATCGTCCTCGTCGAGCAGAACCTCGACTTCATCACCGGCCTCTGCGGCCGCGTCTACGCCATCGCCAACGGCGAGCTGGACCACGAGATTCCCTCGGATCAGCTCGCCGACAAGCAGGCCGTCTCCGAATACATGGGCTTCGCCGCCGGCTGAGCCTCCGGCCCCCGCGGGCCGTCTCGAACAATAAACCGCACCGGAACAGGGAGCCGCGCCATGACCATCCCCATGCCCACCCACGACCAGGTGAAGGACATCTCAGAGGATCTGGGCCTGCACCTGTCGCCCGATGACGTGACCAGCTTCCGCGGCCTCATGGCCGGCTACGTGGAGGCCTACAACATCGTCGACAAGCTCCCCGACGAGCTGCCGGCGGTGAAATACCCCCGCACCCCCGGCCATCGCCCTTTGCCGGAGGACAACCCCTACAACGCCTGGTACTACAAGTCGGAAATCAAAGGGAATTCCCGCGGCAAGCTCAAAGGCAAGACCTTCGCCGCCAAGGACAACGTCCTGGTCGCCGGCGTGCCGATGATGAACGGAGCCGCCACCCTCGAAGGCTACGTGCCGGAGATCGACGCCACCATCGTCACCCGTCTTCTGGACGCCGGCGCCACCTGCCTCGGCAAAGTCCATTGCGAGTGTTTTTGTCTGTCCGGCGGCTCGCATACGGGCTCCCAAGGCCACGTGCACAACCCGCGCAAGATGGGCTACTCGGCCGGCGGCTCGTCGAGCGGCTCCGGCACCGTGGTGGGCCTGGGCGAGGTCGACATGGCCATCGGCGGCGACCAGGGCGGCTCCATCCGCATGCCGGCCAGCTATTGCGGCATCGTCGGCATGAAGGCCACCCACGGCCTGGTGCCCTACACCGGCGTCATGCCGATCGAGATCTACTTCGATCACACCGGCCCGATGACCCAAACCGTCGCCGACAGCGCGCTGTTCCTGGAGGTGATGGCCGGCGCCGACGGCTACGACACCCGCCAGCTCAACACCATGAAGACGGCCAAATACACCGACGCGCTCGACAAGGGCGCGAAGGGCATGAAGATCGCCGTCCTCAAGGAGGGCTTCGGCCACGCCCAGTCCCAGGCCGGCGTCGACAAGAAGGTCAAGGACGCCGCCAAGCGCTTCAAGAAGCTCGGCGCCAAGGTCGAAGAGGTTTCCGTTCCGATGCACCTGCTCGGCGGCGCCATCTGGACGCCCATCGGGCTCGAAGGGCTCACCCAGACCATGATGAT
This sequence comes from Pseudomonadota bacterium, assembly GCA_039025075.1. Classification (GTDB taxonomy): domain Bacteria; phylum Pseudomonadota; class Alphaproteobacteria; order Rhodobacterales; family Rhodobacteraceae; genus Albimonas. The sequence continues at coordinate 1,690 of JBCCPD010000126.1, forward strand.
CGGCGATGGCTACGGGATCAGCCGCGACGACCTCTACGTCACCTCGCTGATGGACGCCCACCGCGCCTGGCGCAGCCGCGCGGATGAGCTGTCGGAGACGCTGAAGCTGACCATGATGTTCGGCGCCTGGGCGGACAAGATGTTCGGCAAACGCTACTACGGCAAGGCCGTGAACCTCGTCAGCCGCCTGCGCGCGGCCTACGACGCGGTGCTCGCCGAGTACGACCTGATCATACTGCCCACCACCCCGATGGTGGCGACGGAGCTTCCGGCCCCGGATGCGAGCCGCGAGGACTACTGCGCCCGCGCCTTCGAAATGATCATCAACACCTGCCCCTTCAACATCACCCATCACCCGGCGATCTCGATCCCCTGCGGCCTGTCGGACGACCTGCCCGTGGGCCTGCAGATCGTCGGCAAGATGTGGGACGAGAAGACCATCTACCAGGCGGCCCACGCCTTCGAGCAGTCCGGCGATTGGGAGAAGTTCTGACCCCTCCGCCGCAACACCAAGACCGATTGGTCATAGAAACCGTGCTGGGGCGGGCGTCCGACCCGCCCTGGCACGACCGTCTGCACGCGCTTCCCGCCTCCGCGGTCGACGAGGTCCGCCTCGCCCGCGTCGACGCCGCCCGCAAGCGCCTGCGCCTGACCTCCGCCCAGGGGCGCGACGTGGCGCTGTCGCTGGACCGAGGCTCCACCGACATCCCAGACGGAGCCGTTCTGGCCTTCGAGCACGGCTTCGCCCTTCTGGCGAGGGTCGACGGCGGCCCGCGCCTGCGCCTCACCCCCGCGTACGCCGCCTCGGCCGCCCGCCTCGGCTGGTTCTGCGGCAACCTCCACTGGAAGACGGATTTCGAGGGCGCCTCCCTGGTGATCCACATGGACGCCCCGGAGGAAAGCTACCGCACCCGCCTCGTCGACGCCGAGGCGCTTTGCGCCTTCGCCGTGCAGCGCCTCGCGCCGGAGGGAGAGGCATGACGCCCCGCCTGCGCCGTTCCCCCCCTCTGCGCCGGGCGGGCCTCGCCTCGCGCCGTTCCGCGCAGGGCGGGGGTCTCCCCGCCGGTCCGCCGAGCAACCCTGCGCACACCACTGCTTACACATGCAAAAATATGCATAATAAAACAAAATCAATGCATTGGACCCCTGCTCAACCTTGAGCACCCCTTGAGCACGCCATGAGCGCCCCCCTCTTCGCCGCCCTCCAGGCCGCCGACAGCGCCTTCCCTTCGGGTTCCTTCGCCTATTCCTGGGGCCTCGAAGCCGGCCTCGCCGACGGCCTCGTCGCCCGAAAGACCTTCCCCGCCTGGCTTGAAACCGAGCTTCTGGACCGCTGGTCCCTCTGGGACCGCCCCGCCGTCGCCGCCGCCTTCCTCGCGGAAGACCCGGCCGCCGAAGACCACGCCCTCGACGCCCTCTTCTGGGCAGAGCCCCTCCGCCGAAGATCCGCCGAGGCCGGCCAGGCCTTCCTCTCCGGCGCCGCCCGCCTGGGCGACCCTGTCGCCAAAGCCCTCCGCGACGCCGCCCTCGCCGGCGAAACCCCCGGCCACCTCCCCATCGCCCAAGGCGCCGTCTTCTCCAGCTTCGGCCTCACCCTCCCCCTCGCCCTCGCCGCCTCCGCCCATGCGGCGGCTCAATCCCTCGCTTCCGCCGCCGTCCGCCTCTCCCTCATCGGCGCTCTCGACGCGCAAAAGCACCTCGCCGCGCTCCGCCCCGCCCTCGCCGAGGCGGCCGTCCCGCCGGACCCCCGCCAAAAACCAGCCGCCTTCTCCCCCCTCGCCGAGATCGCCCAGCTCCGCCCCCCGCCCGACCGCCTTTTCATCAACTGAGGGTCCCCGCATGAACCTCACCCCCACCGAGACCGATCGCCTGGTCATCTTCCAGGCCGCACAGCTCGCCCGCCGCTACCGATCCGAGGGCATCAAGCTCTCCCTCCCCGAGGCCACCGCCCTCATCGCCGACGAGCTCCTCACCGCCGCCCGCAAGGGACTGGACACGCCAGCCATGGTGACCATGGCCCCCGACATCCTAGGCCCCGACGACGTGCTGCCAGGCGTCCCCGCCATGCTCAAAACCGTCTCCGTCGAGGTCTCCATGGCCGAGGGCACCAAGCTCGTCACCGTCTTCGACCCCATCGCCCCGCAGCCCGGCGTCCCCATCCCCGGAGAGATCCTCGCAGCCGCGGGCGAGATCGAGCTCAACGCCGGCCGCGAAGCCATCGAGATCGAGGTCCTCAACACCGGCGACCGCACCATCCAGGTCCGCGCCCACGCCCATTTCTTCGAGACCAACAAGGCCCTGAAGTTTCACCGAGAGGCCGCCTTCGGAATGCGCCTCGACCGCCCCTCCGGCGGCGGAGAGCGTTTCGATCCCGGCATTTCCAAGACCGTGTCCCTCGTCCCCTTCGCCGGAACCCGAGAGATCCACGGTTTCGGAGGCCTGGTCCAAGGCCCCGCCGACGACCCCGAGACCCGCGCCGCCGCCCTAGAGCGCGCTCGCGAAGAAGGCTACCTGCCATGAAGATGTCCCGCGCCGCCTACGCCCGCCTCTTCGGCCCGACGACCGGAGATCTTTTTCGCCTCGGCGACACCTCCTTGCTGGCGGAGGTCGAAAAAGACCTGCTGCACCAGGGCGATGAGCTCTCCACCGGCGCCGGCAAGACCATGCGCGACGGGGAGGGGTTCAAGCACGACGGCACCGACGCCTCCGGCGCCCTCGACTGCGTCATCCACAACGCGGTGGTGCTGGACCCCGTGCTGGGCATCCTCAAGGCCGACATCGGCATCCGACGCGGCCGCATCGTCGCCCTCGGCAAGGCCGGCAATCCCGACGTGATGGAGGGCGTGCATCCGGACCTCGTCTGCGGCCCCAACACGACCGTCATCCACGGCGACCACATGATCGTAACCCCCGGCATCGTCGAGGCCCACGCCCATTTCCTCAGCCCCCAGCAGGCGCACCACGCCCTCGCCGGCGGCTGCACCACCATGATCGGGATGAGCCCCGGCCCTCACTTCGACACCAGCTGCTCGGGCCCCGAAACCCTCGGCCGCCTGATCCAGGCCTGCGACGAATACCCTCTGAACTTCGGCTTTTTGGGCCGCGGCGCCTCCAACCCCGACGCGGTGGACGAGACCGTCGCCGGCGGCGCCCTCGGCGTGAAGATCCATGAAGATCTCGGCGCCTCCCCCGCGGTGATCGACGGCTCCCTCGTGGCCGCCGACCGGGCCGATTTCTCCGTGCATATCCATACGGATACGCTGAACGAGTTCGGCTTCGCGGAGGACACCATGGCCGCCGCCGCCGGCCGTCTGCTGCACATGTACCATACCGAAGGGGCCGGCGGCGGCCACGCCCCTGACATCCTCGTCGTGAACGGGTGGGAGAACGTGCTGCCGTCCTCCACCAACCCCACCAACCCCTTCACCAAGGGCGCCCTCGAAGAGGGGCTGCCCATGACCATGCTCTGCCACATGCTGAGCTTCGACCTGCCCGAAGACGTCGCCTTCGCCGAGGCCCGCGTGCGCCCCGAGACCATGGCCGCCGAGGACCTGCTCCACGACATGGGCGCGATCTCCATCTTCGCGACCGACACCCAAGGCATGGGCCGGCTGGCCGAGAACGGGGCCAAGGCCTTCCAGCTCGCCTCCGTCATGAAGGACCGCATCGGCCGCCTGCCCGAGGAAAAGACCGAGCGCGCCGATAATGAGCGCATTCTCAGGTACTTGGCCAAGCTGACCATCAACCCCGCCATCGCCGGGGGCATCGCCCACCATGTCGGCTCGCTGGAGCCGGGCAAGATGGCCGACCTCGTCCTCTGGCGCTTCGACCACTTCATGGCCAAGCCCCAGGCGGTGGTGAAATCGGGCGAGATCGTCTGGTCCGTGATGGGCGACGGCAACGGCTCCCACATGATGACCGAGCCAGTGATCCAGCGGCCCATGTGGGGCTCTCTGGGCTCCGTGAAGCATCGGCTCGGCGCCACCTTCGTCTCCCGCCTCGCCATCGAGGCCGGGACGCGGGAGAAGCTCGGCGTCCTCAAGCCCTTCATCCAAATGGAGAATGTCCGAGGGCTGACCAAGCGCGACATGCTCCGCAACGACGCCATGCCCGACATCAAGGTGGACCCGGCGACCTTCGACGTCACTGCGGACGGCAGGCGGCTGTGGTGCGAGCCGGCCGAGCAGGTGCCCCTCGCTCAGGCGCACTTCCTGCGATGACCGCCGCGCGGGTGGGCATCGGCGGGCCGGTCGGCTCCGGCAAGACGGCGCTGATCGAGCGGCTGCTGGAGATCTTCGCAAACGACGGCACGCAGGTCGCCGTCATCACCAACGATCTGGTGACCGACGAGGACGCCGAGCGCCTCCGCCGGGGCGGTCGATTGCCCCCGCAAAAGATCCTCGCGGTGCAAGCGGGGGCCTGTCCGCACACCGTCATTCGGGAGGATCCGACCCCCAATCTGGCGGCGGCGGACCGGCTCGACCGGGACTTTCCGGAGCTCGATCTGGTGCTGATCGAGAGCGGCGGGGACAATCTGGCCTCCACCTTCAGCCTCGATCTGGTGGACTGGTGGATGTTCGTCATCGACGTCGCGGGGGGCGACGATATTCCGCGCAAGAAGGGCCCGGGGGTGCTGAAAGGCGACCTGCTGGTGGTCAACAAGACCGATCTGGCGCCCCATGTCGGGGTCGATCTGCCCCGCATGGCGGCCGAGGCGGAGAGCGTCAGAGGCGGCCGACCCGTGGCGATGATCGACTGCCGGGCGGGTCTCGGCCTTGAAAAAGTGGTCGATCACCTGCGCCGAGAGGCGCTTTTGCGGTGAGTTTCGACGCGGTTTCGGGCGCGGCGGAGCCCCATTTGAGGCTCGAGATCGCGCGATCCGAGGCCGGTTTCAGCCGGATTCGACGCCATCGCGCGACGTTTCCGTGGTCCTTCGCGCGTGGGTTCAGGGCCCGAGAGGGCGTTTCAGGGGTCGTTCTGGCCATCCCGCAGACCGCGGGAGCGGGGGTTTTCGGGGGCGAAACCGTCTCTCAGCAGGCCGTTCTGGGTCCCGAGTCGGCCCTAAGATGGCATGTTCCAGGGGCGCTGATGATCCATCCGGGCCGCGAAAACGGCTTGGAGTCGCGCTTGGATCAGCGGTTTTCGCTCGCCGAAAGGGCCTCGATGACCCTCGAAGGGGAGCCCTGCGCGCTGCTTCCCGGCGCGTTTCTGCACCTGGAGACGACGGTGGAAGCGGAGACGGGCGCTCGGTTCCTCGGCTTCGACGGCGTCTGCGCGGCGCGCGGCGATGCCGAAGGCCACGGATTCCGGCTCGTCACGCGCGTCACCGCCGGCGGAGGAGAGGCGTTCGAGGACCGGCAGGAGGCTTCTCCGGCCGCCGCCGCGCGTCTTTCGGCGCAGGGCTGGCGGGCGTTCGGGACGGTTCTGGCGGTGGTCGAAGGCGTCCATGGGCTCGACGGCCCCCTCGACCTAGGGTCGGGCGTCTATGCCGGTGCGGCTCGCTTGCGTCGCGGCGCGGGCTTCGCGATCAGGATCGCGGCGCGGGACGGGGGGGCTTTGAGGCGCGCCGGACAGGCTGCTTTGAAGCTGGCGGCGAAGGCCACGGGAATGTGATCACAGACGACGATCGCCCGTGATCACATCCTCCCCCTGGGGCGAGATGGCGTCGCGTCTCGCGGCGGAGCATGCCGCGGCGCCGCCCCCGAGCGCCCTACTCCGCCGCGGCGGCGGGGCGGGCGCTGTCCTCCAGCGTCTGGACGGCGCGGTCGGTCGTCTGCAGGTCCGCGAAGATCGTGGCCATGGAGATCAAGGCCGACAGATGCTCCGCGTCCGACAGGGCGGCGCAGCCGTCGGTCACATAGATCGTGTTGTAGTTCAACTGGTTGGCGTCTCTCGCCGTGCTCTCGCAGCAGCAGTTGGAGGTCGTGCCGGTGATGAAGAGCGTCTCGATGCCTCGGGCCTGCAGCGCGTCATGCAGATCGCAGGTTCCGGGCGTGAAGCCCGAAAAGCGGGTCTTGTCGAGGATCAGGTCGCCGTCCTTGACCTCCAGTTCCGGCCAAAGGGCGTGGTAGTGGCCCCCGGCCTTGAAGGTGTCGCGCATGCCGTCGCCGACCCCTTCGCCCAGGAGGCCGTCATACCAGACCCAGGGGGTCGGGTCGGTCGCGTCGTTGGTATAGCGCAGGAAGACGACCGTGCCGCCGGCGGCGCGGGTGGCAGCCGCCAACTTGTTGACGTTGGGGACGATTTCGCGGGCGACGGGCGCTTCCACCGGCGCGCCTTCCTCCATGAAGCCGTTCTGGAGGTCGACGACCACGAGGGCGGTCTTGGCCGGATCGACCCGGTCGAAGACCACGTCGCGGCCGCCGCGCAGACCCTTGGCGCGGTCCAGAAGCTCTTGCGGAACTTGGACGTCGTGCATGCGGAAAACTCCTCTTAGGAGGGCAGGACGGAGAGGTCGGGACGGCGGGCGTGCCAGTCCGTGACCGTCTGGAAGGCGTGGCCCGCAGTCAGCAGCGAGGCCTCGCCCAGATGGGGACCGATCAGCTGCACGCCCAAGGGCGCGCCGGCCTTGTCGAAGCCGGCTGGGACGGTGAGCGCCGGCAGGCCGGTCATGTCAACATGGGCGTTGAATCTGAACAGCAATTCGCCGGTCATGACGCTCTCATCGCCGTCCTGGAACGCCTCCCACACTTTCACGGTGGGGGTGGGGATCGGCAGGATCGGGGTGAGAACCATGTCGAGGTCCCGCGTCGCGGCCGCCCAGGCGCCGCGGTAGACGAGGCGGTACTGCATCGCCTCGCCCAACTCGGTCCCGGTGACGGCTTGGGCGCCTTCCAGCAGGCCGGCGAGGTTGGCGCCGTACTGATCCTTGCGGGACGGCCAGGTGTCCTTGTGGGCGATCAGGGTCTCCACGCCGCAGAGGGCCATCCAGGCCTCGGTCAAGCCGGTCTGGTCGGGCATCGAAAAGGGGATGATGCGGGCGCCGAGGCTTTCAAGCGCCGCGGCGGCGTCGGCTACGGCTTGGGCGACGACGGGGTCGAGCGCTTCGACCATGGCTGGGTCGAGGCCGACCTTGAAGCCGGAAATCGGGGCCCCGCAGAGGGCCACGTAGTCCTCGGGCGGGCTCAGCAGCGTGGTGGGGTCGAGCGGGTCCGGCCCGGCGATGGTGGCGAGGATCGCCGCGCAGTCCTCGGCCGTGCGCGCCATGGGACCGACATGGTCGAGGCTGTCGGCGAGGGCGAAGACCCCGGCGCGGGACACCCGGCCCCAGGTGGGTTTCAGTCCAGTTATGCCATTGGCATGGCTGGGAAAACGGATCGAGCCGCCGGTGTCGGAACCCAGGGTGCCTAAGCAAAGGCCGGCGGCGACCGCGGCGCCGGAGCCGGAGGAGGAGGCCCCGC
>JBCCPD010000127.1:0-9067 GCA_039025075.1 Pseudomonadota bacterium
CCCCCGCGGCGGCGTGCCGGCCTTGCGCAAGGAGCCCGACGCCGGCGCCCCCGGCGACGGAGAGGCGGAGCGCATCGTGCGCGCGATCACCGGCGACAACTCCGAAAACGTCGTCGGCTACGCCACCGAGGCCGGGCAGTTTCAGGACCGCGGCTATTCGGCGGTGATCTGCGGCCCGGGCTCCATCGAGCAGGCCCACCAGCCGGACGAATACATCGAGATCGCCCAGCTTCAGGCGGGCGAGGCCTTCATGAAGCGCCTGGTCGACCGCCTCGCCGCCTGACCTCTTTTTCGCCGGAGACCCCCGCCATGCCCGTCCTCAACTCCATCGCCGACGCCGCCGCCGAGATCGCCGAGTGGCGCCGCGACTTCCACATCCACCCCGAACTGCAGTTCGAGGTTCACCGCACCGCCGGCATCGTGGCCGCCAAGCTGCGCGAGTGGGGCTGCGACGAGGTGGTGGAAGGCATCGGAAAGACCGGCGTCGTGGGCGTCATCAAGGGCCGCAACGGCGGCGACGGTAAGGTGGTGGGGCTGCGGGCCGACATGGACGCCCTGCCGATCGAGGAGGCCACCGGAAAGCCCTGGTCCTCCCAGACCCCCGGCGTGATGCATGCCTGCGGCCATGACGGCCACACCGCCATGCTTCTGGGCGCGGCGCGCAGCCTTTGCGAAAGCCGGGCCTTCGACGGCACGGTCCTGGTGATCTTCCAGCCCGCCGAAGAAGGCGGCGGCGGCGGGCGGGAGATGGTCAAGGACGGCATGATGGAGCGCTGGGGCGTCAACGAGGTCTACGGCCTGCACAACATGCCCGGCATCCCCGCCGGCACCTTCGCCATCCGCAAGGGTCCGATGATGGCCGCGGCCGATCACTTCGAGATCGAGATCGAAGGGCTCGGCGGCCACGCCGCCAAGCCCCATGACTGCATCGACACCACGCTGGTGGGCGCGCATATCATGACCGCGGTGCAGTCCATCGTGTCGCGCAACGTGGATCCGGTGAAGAACGCCGTGATCTCCGTCACCACGTTCCATACCGATTCGACCGCCCACAACGTGATCCCGCAGAGGGCGGAGATGCGCGGCACGGTCCGCACCTTGTCGACCGAAGTTCAGGACATGATCGAAACGCGCCTGCCGGTGCTCGTCAGCAACATCGCCGCCGGATTCGGCGCGCGGGCGCAGCTCCACTACCACCGCAACTATCCCGTCACCGCCAACCACGCGCGGGAGACGGAGATCGCCATCGCCGCCGCCACGGAAATCGTCGGCGAGGCTCAGGTGGAGCCCGACAAGCCGCCGGTGATGGGGGCCGAGGACTTCGCCTTCATGCTCGACGCCCGGCCCGGCGCCTACATCATGCTGGGCGCCGGCGAAGGCGCGGGCGTGCATCACCCGGCCTACGACTTCAACGACGCGATCATTCCCGAAGGGTCGAGCTACTGGGTGAAGCTGGCCGAGAAGGCTCTGGCGTCCTGACGCTCCGTTCGGTCTGAACGGAAACCGATCGTCAACCATACCGGGCGAGAACCGACGGGCTCATTCGCTGCCGGGACGTTCGAGATGCCTTCCACTCTGCTAGCCCACCTGGACCTGCAAGACGCCGATCCGTTCGAGACGGTGTTCGCCCAAGCGCCGATCCTGATGCATTCCATCGACTCCGACGGCCGGTTGATCAACGTCAGCCGGTTCCTGGCCGACTTCCTCGGGTACGAGCGGGAGGAGATGATCGGCAAGCGCTCCATCGACTTCTTGACCGAGGAGTCGCGCCGCCACGCGGTGGAGACGGTGCTGCCGCGGTTCTTCCGCGAAGGCCGCGTCGACGGCGTCTGCTACGACCTGGTGCGCAAGACCGGAGAGGCGGTGGCGATGGTCATGGCCGCCACGTCCCAGATCGATGAGAACGGCGACTTCACCCGCTCGCTCGCGGTGCTCTACGACAACACCGAGACCCGGCGGGCTCAGGCGATGCTGGCCCGCAGCCAGAAGCTGGAGACGATCGGTCAGCTCGCCGGCGGCGTGGCCCATGATTTCAACAACCTGCTGACCGTCGTTCAAGGCAATCTGGAGCTGATGCGGGACCTCGACGACGCCGAGGAGGCGGAGCGCTGCCGCCAGGACGCCCTGCGCGCCGTGCGTCGCGGCGCCGACCTGACGCAGCAGCTGCTGAGCTTCGGTCGGCGGGCGCGCCTGGCGCCGGAGGAGCTGAGCCCCGACGACGCGCTCGCCGACGCCTGCGGGCTGATGAAGCGGCTGCTGCCCGCCAACATCCGCATGGAGCTGCGCGTGGCGGCGGGCCTGTGGCCGGTGCGGCTGGACCGCAGCCGGCTGGAGGCGGCGATCCTGAACCTGGGCGTCAACGCGCGCGACGCCATGCCGATGGGCGGCCGCCTCCGCATGAGCCTGCGCAATCGGGTGCTCGACGCGGCCGAGGCCGCCAAGCTGTCAGAGCACGCCCGCGCCGGCCGCTTCGTGGCGCTGGAGGTCAGCGACGAGGGCGTCGGCATGAACCGCGAGATCGCCGAACGGGCCTGCGATCCGTTCTTCACCACCAAGCCCGCGGGCGCGGGCTCCGGCCTGGGACTGTCGATGGTGCAGGGCTTCGTGGTGCAGTCCGGCGGGGGGCTGGAGATCGAAAGCCGCTGCGGCGACGGCGCGACGGTGCGCCTGCTGCTTCCCGCCCAAGGCGTCGGCGAGGTCGACGGCGACCTCGGGGACGCGCGCGCCGCCGCGGCCTCGCCGCCCGTCGACGCCGCGAGCCACGCCGCCAAGGTGCTGGTGGTGGAGGACCAGGAGGAGCTGCGCCGCATCGTCGTCGCCCAGCTGCGGGCCAGCGGACACAGGGTGCTCGAAGCCACGAGCGGCGACGTGGCCCGCAGCTGCCTGCTGGCCGGCCTCAAGCCGGATCTGATTCTCACGGATCTGGAAATGCCGGGCGTGCTGCAAGGCGCCGACATGGCCGTTTTCGCCCGCGGGCTCGACCCCGCCGTGGCGATCGTCGCGCTTTCGGGGCGCGTGCGCCCGGAGGACGCCGCCCGCCTGCCCGGGGACGTGGAGCCCTTGTCCAAGCCCGTCTCCCGGGAACGGCTGCTCGACGCGGTGCGCATCGCTCTGGAGCGACGGGCGGATCTGCTGGCCGCCCGGCCCGACGTGGCCGGCCGACTGTCCGCGGCGTCCTGACGTCGCGCGGACCGGCCGTCAGACCTCGGCGGTCAGGAGCTTGCCGATGCGGTCCAGCGCCCGTTCGATCTGCTCGGCGGAGTTGGCGTAGCTGAAGCGGACATAGCCTTCGCCGAAGGCCCCGAAGCTGGTTCCGGCGACGGTGGCGACCCCCGCCTCGTCCAGCCAACGGTCCTGCGCCTCCCGCGCCGTCAGGCCGGTCCCTTCGATGTTGGGAAACGCGTAGAACGCCCCCGCCGCGTCTGCGCAGCGGACGCCGGGCAGCGCCGCGAGCCCGTCGACGATCAAGCGGCGGCGCGCGTCGAAGGCCTCCATCATCTCCTCCACCGCGTCCTGAGGGCCCTTCAGAGCCGCGATGCCCGCCATCTGCGTGGCGGCGTTGACGCAGGAATGATCGTTCACGCACAACCGCGTCACCGGCTCGATCAGCGCGTCGGGCCAGACCGCGAAGCCGAGGCGCCAGCCGGTCATGGCATAGGTCTTGGACCAGCCGTCCAGCACGATGAGCCGATCGCGGATCTCCGGATAGGCGAGCAGGGAGACGTGGTCGCGCCCGCCGTAGAGCATGCGCGAGTAGATTTCGTCGGACAGAAGCGCCACCTGCCGATGCTCTCGCAATCCTGCGACCAGGCGGTCGATCTCCGCCTTGGGCGTGACGCCGCCGGTGGGATTGGCCGGCGAGTTGATGATGATCAGCCGCGTGCGCTCGGTGATGCGCGACAGCACCGCCTCGGCGTCGAAGGCGAAGCCGTTCTCCTCCTTCAAGGCGATGGGGATCGGCGTCGCGCCCGCGTAGTTGATGGCGCTCTCGTAGATCGGAAAGCCGGGATTGGGGTGCATGATCTCGGCCCCTGGCTCTCCGAACATGAGGCAGGCGAAGAACATGGTGGGCTTGCCGCCGGGCACGACGACGATGTTAGCGGGGTCGACCTCGGCGCCGTGCCGGGCCTGCAGGTCCGCGGCGACGGCCTCGCGCAGGGCCGGCAGGCCGTTGGCGGGCGTGTAGCCGTGAAATCCGTCGTCGAGCGCCGTCTTGGCGGCCTCGACGATGTGCTGCGGCGTGCGGAAGTCCGGCTGGCCGATCCCCAGATTGATGATGTCGCGCCCGTCGGCAGCGAGCGCGTTGGCGCGGGCGAGCACTTCGAAGGCGCTTTCCGTGCCGAGACGGGAGAGGGAGGCGGCGAGCTGGAGCTGGGTCATGGCGTCTTTCGAGGCGGCGGCGGCGCGGGCGGCCCGCGGCGGGAGGCCCTAGGTCGGCCTTTCGAGACGCCGAGGTCAAGCCGACGGCGCGGCGTCCAGCGAGCTGCGCCGAGGACGGCCCGAACGTTCACATCACGGGAGCATCACGCAGCGTCAAGCACTGTGGCATCGACCGGCGAGGGCCGGACCGGGAACAGGAGCTCTCCATGGGCGCGATGGCCAGCATGAGCCTTTTCGTGGGCGGCGCGGCGGGGCTCTACACCCTGGCGATGATCCTGATGAAGCTCTGGACCGGCCATGCAGGTCCAGCCTTGGCCTTGGGCATCGCCTTCGCCTTCGCGCTCGGCGCGTTTCTGGAGACGGCGGCGCTGCGCGACGGCCGGCTTGGCCTGGTCTACTGCCTGATCCTGGGCGTCGAGTCCGTGCTGGTGGTCGGCTGCGCCCACTGGCTGTTCGGCGAGGTTTTCACAGCGCGCGAGTGGATCGGCGGAGCTTTGGTCATCGCGGGCGTGGCGGTGGTCTCGAGCTGACCGGAAGCCGCGCGCCGCGACCCCTCGCTAAGCCGATCGGCCTCGGCGGCGCAGCAGCAGCGACCCGGCGAGCGCGCTGAGCAGGAACGGCGCCGTCGGGCCGAGAGGAATCATCGACGGATCCTCGATCTGGAACACGTCGATGCGGTTCTCGCCGATGCTGCCCAGAAACAGTCGGTTCGTCGCCACATCGACGCTCAGCGAGGACGGGCTGATTTCGAAGCCGAGGAACGCGGCCAGGGGATCGAGCCCGAACGAGTCCACCAGAACGCCGGCCGTCGTCAGCTCGTAGATGACGCCGTTTCCGGTGTCGTCGTCGGCCACCAGCAGGTTGCCCGTGAACGGATCGATTGCCAGGCCTTCGGGCTCGCTATCTCCGCCGACGATGGTTTCGTAGTCCAGAATCTGAAGCAGGGACGGGGCCATCAGATCGAGCTCGAAGATCTGCTCCGTGTTGTCCGAACTGACGAAGACCGAGGACGGGCCGACCGACACGCCGCTGACCTCCCGCTGGTCGTCGATGATCGGCGCGCCCACCGCATCGAGCGTGACGTTGATGCCGCCCGGCACGATCTTTCCGGTGATGTCGTACTCGACGAGGCGATCGCCGGATTGGTCGGTCGTTGGGCCGCTGAAGTCCGAGAAATCTATGCCGACGAGGAGGTTTCCGTTGGCAAGCAGCGCGAGGCCTTCCGCGTCTTCCGAGGGGGATGCCGAAGGCGCGAAGATCACCCCTTCCAATTCGAACGTGTTCACCACGGTTCCATCGGTCTGCGTCTCGACCAATTGGTTCTGATCGACGAAGAACATCGTGCCGGTGGCAGGGTTGAACACGATGCCGTCCGGATCGACGTTCACGTTCTCCAGCGCGCCCGACCCCTGGTCCGCAACCTGCACGTCGGCGCTGGCTTCGAAGGACTCGATGTAGGTCAGCGTGATGCCGAGCGCCGCGTGGGGCGCGAGGCTGCAAACCGCCGCGAAAGCCAAGAGTTTGCTGGAAGACATGGTTGTCCCCTGTACGTTTGGTGTCCCGATCGATCACGGCGAATGCGACTTGCCATCGCAGACACCGCCTTGCCGATAATCTGCCGCAAGACGCCCTAGGACACTTTTGACGATTTCATCGCAAATCGCGTGAACGGAAGCATTGACACGAGCGGGAGCGAACGGGACGTCCGCGCAAGCCGGCGAGGCCCGTGCGGTTCAGAAGGCGGTGGCAAGATCCGTCGTCCCCGGCCGAGACGCGCCGGTCAGGCCACCGGCGCCACTCCCCGCTCCCGATAAGGCGTGCGCTTGTAGTGCCCCCGATAGCACTTCGAGAAATGCGAGGGAGATGTAAAGCCGCAGGCGAGGGCGACGTTGATGACGCTCATGTCGGTCTGCAGCAGCAGCCGCCGGGCTTTTTCCAGACGCAGCTCGAGGTAGTAGCGCTTTGGGGAGCGGTCGAGGTAGCGGCGGAACAGACGCTCCAGCTGCCGGGTGCTCATCTGCACTTCGTCGGCCAGCTGCGCGGCTGAGAGCGGCTCTTCGATATGGGCGTGCATCAGGTCGATGACGCGGCTGAGCTTGGGGTGGCGCACGCCGATGCGGGCGGGGACCGACAGGCGCTGCTGGTCGCTGTCGCCGCGCAGGGTCGAATAGACCATCTGATCGGCGACCATGCCCGCCAGCTCCGCCCCATGGGAGTCGGCGATCATCTTGAGCATCATGTCGCCCGAGGCGGCGCCGCCGGCGGCGGTCATCACCCCGTCCTCCAGCACGAAGATCTGGTCGACGAGCTCCACCTCGGGAAAGTCCTCGGCGAAGCCGTCGCGGTTCTCCCAATGCACGGTGGCCCGCTTGCCGTCCAAGACCCCGGCCTTGGCGAGGGCGTAGGCCCCGGTGCAGACCGCGGCGGGGCGGGCCCCGCGCCGGATTTCCCGCCGCAGCCAGTTCAGCAGGGTGCGCGAGGTCGCCGCCGCCACGTCGATGCCGCCGCAGATGACGATGCGGCAATTGCGCGGCAGCTCCGCCAAGGCCCCGTCGGGCTGAACGTCGAAGCCGGCGGAGGGATGCGCCGGCACGCCGGTCTCGGTGTGAACGGTCCAGGCATAGAGCGGGCGGCCGGAGAGGCGGTTGGCATGGCGCAACGGCTCGACCGCCGCCGCGAATGCGAGCAGCGAGAAATTCTCCAGCAGTACGAAAGCGAAGGCCTCCGGCCCGTCCTCGGCCATGCCCCGGCGTCTCCCCTGATCTCCTCGCGCCCCTGCGAGGCCGGGGACGGCGGGTTTCTCCTTGCGACCTGAAACCCGTGGGCTTGCGGGGTCAAGGGGCCTCGGCTCTGGCGCCGCAATCCAAACTATGGCAACGGCTTTGCAGATGGGTGTGGAGGACTTCGCCGTGTTTCGAACTCTCGCTTTCGCCGCCGCCGCGGCCCTGCTGACGTCGCCTGCCTCGGCCCTGCCGGTCAGCGCCGACATCACGGAATCGCTGGATCTGCCGGCGAACCCTTCCAGCTTCGGGCCGCGCATACTGCAGAACCTCGGCGAGGTTTTCGGGCCTCAGGTCGAGCTGGACGGCGACGATCAGATCCAAAACCCGTCCGGCTGGGACGGGTTCGTAGAGGTCGACTTCGCCTCCGACGGCTTGTCCTTCGGTCTAAGGCATATCGAGGAGTTCACCGACTTTCAGACGTTCGAGCTGGTCATCGACGACATCCAGTTCTCGACGCCCGGAGAGCGGATCGCGGGCGTGACGCGCACGAGCCCCTCGATCGTGGATTCTCTTTCGTCCGACCCGTTCACCGAAGCCCTCAGCTTCACGGCGGACAGCATCAGGATCGGGGTTTCCGTCGACGATGTGCCGTCCGAAGACATCTTCAATTTCTTCGAGGGCGGCACGGCCTCCTACGCGATCACGACGCGCGTCGTGGGCGCGGAGATACCGTTGCCGGCGGCGGCGCCGCTGCTGGCGGCGGGCCTCGCCGGTCTCGGCTGGGCGACGCGGCGGCGTCGGCGCGGCTGACGGGGCGGTCGGCGGGACGGCTCCGGCGCCCGGCGCGGGCCATCAGCCTGAGGCGCCGCTTGGAAAACCCGGCGCGACGCCCTAAGAGGCGGGTCCTCGCAACGCCTAGCCCCTTGGGAGGCCCCCATGGCCCTCGACTGGACCCGCCGCAGCTGGCGCGACAAGCCCGGCCTGCAGATGCCCGACTACCCCGACGCAGACGCTTTGTCCGCCGCCGCGGGGCGGTTGGCGAGCTATCCGCCGCTGGTCTTCGCCGGCGAAGCGCGGGCTTTGACGGCGCGGTTGGGCGAGGTGGCGGAGGGGCGGGCCTTTCTGCTCCAGGGCGGCGACTGCGCGGAGAGCTTCGCCGAGTTCACCGCAGACAACATCCGCGACACGTTCCGGGTGCTGCTGCAGATGGCGGTGGTGCTGACCTTCGGCGCCAAGGTGCCGGTGGTGAAGGTCGGCCGCATGGCCGGGCAGTTCGCCAAGCCCCGCTCCGCCCCGATGGAGACGGTCGAGGGGGTGGAGCTGCCGTCCTACAAGGGCGACATCATCAACGGCTTCGACTTCACGCCCGAGGCGCGGATCCCCGATCCCGCGCGGATGGAGCAGGCCTATCTGCAATCGGCCGCCACGCTGAACCTGCTGCGCGCGTTCTCCCAGGGCGGTTTCGCCGACATCCACCGCGTGCATGCTTGGAATCTGGGCTTCGCCAACGGATCGCCGGGGTCGGAGCGGTACAAGGACATGGCGGAGCGGATCGGCGCGGCGCTGGAGTTCATGACGGCCGCGGGCGTGTCGCAGCCGGCGAGCCCGGCGCTGGGGACGGTGGACTTCTACACCTCCCACGAAGCGCTGCTGCTGGAATATGAGGAGCCGCTGGCGCGGCAGGACAGCTTGACCGGCCAGTGGGTGGCCGGCTCGGGCCACATGCTGTGGATCGGCGACCGCACGCGCCAGCCGGACGGCGCGCATGTGGAGTTCTGCCGCGGCGTGATCAACCCGATCGGCCTGAAATGCGGGCCGAGCCTCGAGTCGGACGAGCTGGTGCGCCTGTGCGACCTGCTCAATCCGCAGAACGTGCCGGGGCGGCTGACGCTGATCGCGCGCTTCGGCTCGGACAAGGTCGCCGAGCATCTGCCGGGCTTGATCCGCGCGGTGGAGACGGCCGG
>JBCCPD010000128.1:0-9013 GCA_039025075.1 Pseudomonadota bacterium
CCAGCGCGCCAAGGTCGGCGCGCGGCAGGGCCGCCGCGGCATCGGGCTGCCGCCCACGCCCGGCACGTCGAAGAGGATCGCCGCGCGGCCGCGCAGCTCATGCAGGAACGGAAAGCCCAGCTCCAGGTTCGCGCCGATGCCGTTGAACATCAGCAGCGGCGCCGCCGCCTCCGGCCCATGCTTGATCGCTGAGCGCAGGATCCGCCCGCGCACGTCGATCTCCCGGATCTCGATGGCGCTGGAGGCGCCGCCGCCGGTGGATTTCGCGCGCGTTCATGGCCGTCTCCTCCCGCCGGACCAGCCGGCGGGAGCGAGCCTCGCAGATGCACCGAGGCGCGGGGAGCCGGAACGTGGCGTCAGCGGCCTCGGGGCTCGAAGGCGTAAGTTCCGGGGGCCGGACCAAGCGGCTTGTGCTTGGCGCCGCCCAGCGCCTTCGGGGCCGGGATCAGGTCGCCGGAGCGGGCTTTGAGATGCTCCGCCCAGTCCAGCCGCCAGGACCCGGCGTGCTTCGCGCCCGTCTCCGCCCAGGCCTCGGGGTCTCGGGCCGTCGCCGCGCCCTTCACATGCCAGGACTTGGGGTTGCCCGGCGGGTTCAGGAGGCTCTGCACGTGGCCCGAATTCGACAGGATGAAATGTGTGTCCGGCCCGAACAGCCGCGCCGTCTCGTAAACCGCCTTCCAGGGCGTGATGTGGTCGGTGGCGCCGTCGATCACGTAGGCGTCGTGCTTCTCCTGGGTCATGTCGATCGCATGCCCGCCGATCACCAGCTCGCCGGAGTTCAGGAACGGGTCGCCGTGGATCATGTCCAGAAAGTCGTGGCGCAGCCCCGCAGGCAGGCGCGTGGCGTCCGCGTTCCAGTAGAGCACGTCGAAGGCCGGCGGCGCGTTGCCCAGCAGGCAGTTGCTGACCCAGCAGTTCCAGATCAGATCGTTCGGCCGCATCCAAGCGAACATCTTGGCCATGTCCTCGACGTCCAGCGCGCCGCGCGCCTCCGACGCCTTCGTCGCCGCCTCGACGGTGGAGGGCGAGACCAGGGCTCCGAAATCGCTGTCCGTCTTCGCCTGGGTGTCCAGAACGCAGACCGCCAGGATCACGGCGTTGATCTTGTGGACCGGTCCCGCGCCGCGAGCCAGCCGGCATAGGCGGCGAGCGTGATGCCGCCTGAGCACGAGCCCATGATGTTGACGCTGTCGGACCCGGTGATCTCCCGCGCCGCGTCGCAGGCCTCGTCCAGCGCCTCCACATAGGTGTGCAGGTCCCAGTCCCGCTGCGCCGGGGTCGGATTGCGCCAGCTGACGCAATAGGGCTGCAGGCCCTGGGCCAGCAGGAACTCGATCATGCTTTTGCCCGGGCTCATGTCGATCGAGTAGTCCTTGTTGATCTGCGGCGGCGCCACGAAGAGCGGCCGGGGGCGCACCCTCTCCGTCGTCGCCGTGCAGTGGACCAGCTCCAGCACCTCGTTGCGGAACACCACGTGGCCGGGGGTCGTCGCCAGATTCTCCCCCACTTTAAAGTTGGACCGGTCGACGGACGACGGCAGGCCGCCATGCTTGACCGCGTCCTCCATCAGGTTCTTCAGCCCGTCGACGGCGGGCCTGCCGCCGGTCTCTTGGAATTTCCGCACCGCCGCGGGTTTCACGAACGGGTTGTTCGACGGGGCCATCGCGTCCACGAAGATCGAGGCCGCGAGCCTCGCCCGCGCCGCGTCCCGGTCCGGCAGGTCGAGCTTGTCGACCGTCGCGGTCACGTCCTCCGCCCAGGCGAGATAGTCCTGCATCAGCGCCTTGGGCGCTCCCGCGCTCCGCCAGCCCTCGTCTGAAAAGCGCCGGTCGCCGCGGGACGGGGCCCGCTGCGACGTGCCGAAGGCGATGTCGTTCATCTCCGTCGCCAGGCCCATCCAGGCCTTCGCCAGAAGCCTGGGGTTCCCGGCCAGAGCGCGCATCACGTTGGCGCCGACGGCCGACAGATCCTGCCCCCGCATGCCCGCGAAAGGATTGAGCGCCAGCGTATTCTCCGCCGCGCCGTCGGCGATCTCCTCGGCGGGGCTGGAGGGGGCGCGAGGCTCTGGGTCCTGAGCCGAAGGCCCCCGCGCGCAAGCCCAGCGTGCCCGAGCGGGCGATCCTGGGCCTGCACGACATGGCCGCCAACCTGGCGCGCCAACAGCTCAAGCTGGCCGAGGCGCTGCCCCAGGCCGCCGGGCAGGCCGCCGATCTGATCGCGCCGGCGATCTCCGGCGGGCTCGCCCTGCCTCAGATCCTGGCGCCCAAGACCGCCTTAAACGGCAGCATCGGCCCGGAACGCGCCTATGCCGCGCGGACCGTGTCGCTGAAGACCGCGAAGGCGATCTGCAAGGGCGCCCCAGGGTCAAGATCAACGACGTGGTCATGGCCGCCTGCGCCGGCGCCCTGCGCGCCTATCTCGACGCCAAGCAGGCCCTGCCCGACGCGGCGCTCATCGCCTTCGTGCCGATTTCCATGCGGAGGTCGGCAACACCGATCTCAACAATCAGGTCTTCGGCATGAACTGCCCGCTCGCCACCAACTACGGCGATCCGATCAAGCGCCTGCGCAAGATCCATGAGGAAGGCCGGTCGACAAAGACCCTGGCCGGAAGCGTCAAGGACGTGGCGCCCGGCGACTGCACGGTGCTGGGCGCGCCGATGCTGCTGCCGGGTCTGATGCAGCTGTTCGGCCAGACGCGCCTGGCGGACATGCTGCCGAACCCGGTGAAGGTGGTGATCTCGAACAACGCGGGGCCTCCGGCGCCGCTCTACTGCGCAGGGGCGCGGGTGACGGCGCTCTATCCGGTGTCGATCCCGGCCCATGGCGTCGGCGTGAACTTCACCGTGCAAAGCTACATGGACGGGCTCGATTTCGGCGTCACGGCGGACCGCGCTTCGGCGCCCGACATGGACCGCATGGGCGACCTGCTCGTCGCGGCGTTCGAAGAGCTGTCCCAGGCCGTGCTGGGCGAGGGGGCGGAGACGCCGTCCAACGTCGCCTCCATCGGGCGCGCCAGGGCGGAGGCCGCGGCCAAGGCCAGGGCCGCCGAAGCCGAGGCCGCCCGCGCAAAGGCCCAGGCCGAAGCGGCCGCGAAGGCCAAGGCGGAAGCGGCGTCCAGGCCGGCCCCCAAGCCGCGCGCCAAAGCGTCGACCAAGCCGCGCGCGGCGTCGGCGACGCCGCGAGCGACCGCGTCTCGCGGCGGAAAGTCGTCTTCCGAAACCTGAAAATGACGTTGCGCCAGTTCGGTCGGTCGCGGCTGGCGCGCGCCTCCTCCGGCGGTATGGTTCCCCCTGAATGAGCGATGCGCGGCCGCCTAAGGGTCGCGCGCCGAGGAGGGACGCCGATGTCCGAGGCCGCGATCAAGCCGCCCAGCAGCACGCTTCTGATGATGGAGCTGCGCGCCATCCCCGAGCTTTTCGGCCTGTCCATGAGCTGGCCGGCCCTGACCGCCATGGCCCCGCGGGGCGACCGCCAGCCGGTGCTGGTCCTGCCGGGCCTGATCACCTCCGACCGGGCGACGCGGCCCATGCGGGCCTGGCTGCGCACGCTCGGCTACCGCGCCCATGGCTGGGAGATGGGGCGCAATTTCGGTCCTGTGCCGGGAGTGGAAGAGGGTCTGATCGCCCGTTTGGAGTCGCTGGCGGAGAGATACGGCCGCAAGGTCAGCCTCGTCGGCTGGAGCCTCGGGGGCATCTACGCCCGCCAGCTGGCAAAGATGCGCCCCTCGCTGGTGCGCCAGGTGATCTCGCTGGGCAGCCCGTTCAACGGCGATCCGCGCGCGACCAACGCGTGGCGGGTCTATCAGATGGCCAGCGGGCAGTCCGTGGACGAGGGCGAACGGCACATGGGCGGCGCGATCCGCACGCCGCCGCCGGTGCCGTCGACGGCGATCTATTCGCGGACCGACGGCATCTGCGCCTGGCAAAGCTGCATCGAAGACGACGCGGACCAGACCGAAAACGTCGAGGTTCTGGCCAGTCATTGCGGCCTGGGACACCATCCGGCCGCGCTTTTCGCCGTGGCGGACCGGCTGTCGCAGCCCGAAGACGCGTGGTCGCCGTTCGATCGGGGCGGCGCCAGGGGCCTCGTCTACCCCGAGCCGGCCCGGCGAGAGGCCGCCGTGGCGGTCTGAGCCGCGCGGCGGCCTGCGATTTTCGATGCCGACACGGGCCGAAGATCGGCTTTTTTCGGCCCGAAACCCACTGAATTTTGGAGCGATTCAGGGCTGAAATCGGCTCCAAACCGGTGGGTTTCGACGCGCAAACGGCTGTTTTTCACCGCTGAGAAAGCCGAAAACCGGGTCGTTCCGGCCTGGAACCGCACTTCGACACTCCGGTTTTCGCGCTGTTCCCACCCGCGAAGCGTGGCGCGGGCGGCTTTTTTTGAGCCGCCCGCGGCGCCTTTCAGCCCTTTTTGTCGCCGCCCGAGAGGCCGGCGGTGAGCTCGGAGAGGCTCTCTTCCATGCGCGCGCGGAGGATATTGAACACTTCCGAGCCGCTTTCGGTCGCGATCTGCTGCATCTCTCCCGCGTTCTTGAGCGCCATTTCGAAGGATTGGCGGGCCAGATCGGACTGGTCGCCGAAACCCGCGCCGGGATCCGAGGCCGCGGAAGGGACGCTCTGCACCATCTCCGCGATGCGGGCGAGCGACTCCTCCAGCGCCTCGCGCTGCTTGGCCATCAGCGACTGACCGCCGGCGGAGGCCGCCTGGGCCGCCTCCTGCAGCGCCTGCAGGTTTTTTCGGTGGTAGTCGAGCATCTGGTCCACCTGCGGTCCAGGCAGGTCCAGGTTCGCGCCGAAGCTCTTGAAGCTGGAGAGGAAGGCGTCGAACGGGGTCTTGTCGTCGGCCATGGACGATCCTTTCGCGATGACGCGCCGGGGAAGGAACGGCGGCCGCGAAAGCATGCCCGCCGCGGCCCTCAGGATCAAACGAGCATCGAGCCGATGAGGTAGAGGGCGAGCCCCGCCAGCCCGCCGACGATCATGCCGTTGAAGCGGATGAATTGCAGGTCCCGCCCGACACTGGCCTCGATCAGCAAGGTAAGCTGCCGGAAATCCCAGGATTTCACCTGCTCCGACACGAAGGCCGAGAGGGCGGGCTTTTGGTCGGAGGCGAGGCGGGCGACCGCCTCGGTCAGGCCGCGGTCGATCTCCACGCGCAGAGCGGGCCGGGCGCGCAGGCCCCCGGCGAGGTCGGCGACGAGGGCGGAGACGCGCCGGCCCAGTCGTGGCGCGTCGGCGGCGGCGTCGGTCTCCACGGCCTCGCGCAGGCCCTGCCAAAGGCGCTCGACCAGCTGCGCCAGCTCCGGCCGATCCAGAAGCTGGTCCTTGGCGGCCTCGATCCGGCGCGCGAAGCGGCGGGATTTCTTCAATCTATCTAGGTAGTTGCGGAAGAAGCTCTCGTATTCCGAGCGCAGGTCGTGGTCGCCATCTTCGTTCACCTCGCGCAGCAGCTGCGTGGCGGTGGCGAGGATGCGGCGCACAATCAGCGCGTCGGCGCGGAAGATGTAGAGGACGTCGGGCAGCTCGTCGGCGATGCGCCGGCGGATCGCCTCCACCGCCGCCTCGTCGTCGAGGAAGTCGCGCAGGGCGTCCACGACCTCGTTCAGCAGGCGGTGATGGCGGCCGCCTTTTGTCAATTCTCCTAATACTTGCAGGATGATGGGCGCAGCTCGTCCAGCTTGCGGCGGTCCTGGGGGGAGAGGCTGACGGCTATGGCGGGTCTCCGACGGGCGGGTCTGGTCGGCGCATGTCGCGGGGTCGCGCGCGGAACGCCATGCTGCGCTGCGGCATGGGATTGGCTGAGCGCGGGCGTCGGGGGCGCGGAAGGCGGGTGCGACGATTTACTTCGCTTCCTTTTAGCATTGATTTCGCTCAGGAAATATGCTGCTTGAGGATCTGTCTTGACGCGCACGTAAAATGCCTGCTGCAACTGCGAAGAGGCGAGACCATATCGCAGTCGTCCCGTGTTGGACGCCCGAGAGGGACGCCCGCCATGGCTTGGAAAAATGTGGAGACGCCGAAATGACCGCCCAGACCGCCAAGACCCCCGCAAGGCCGCCGCCAGAGCCAAGAAGACGGTCGAGACCGCCGCCGAGGCGACCACCGACCGCGCGTCGCAATACGCCGACGGCGCGCGCGAGATGGTGCAGCGCGCCGCCGACGTGGCCAAGAAGCGCACCGACAGCGCCTATGAGTCGGTGGAGGGCTTCAACAACGGCCTGGAGACCGCGATGACCCGCGCCGTCCGCGGTTACGTGTCGATCCTGAACGGCATCGCCGAGATCTCGCACGAGAACGTCCGGCACGCGCTCGCGACCGTCGAGAAGACCGCGGAGGCCAAGAGTCTGGCCGAGGCCGCGCAGATCCAGGTCGAGTATGCGCGCGAGTCCGCCGCGCAGAACCTCGAGCACGCCCGTTCGGCCTATGAGACGGCCCGCGACGTGGTGGTCGAGGAGACCGAGACCCTGCGGACCCGCGCCGCCGACATGTGGAAGGGCGGCAAGGCCGCCGCTTGATCGCGGCCTTCGCCTCGGCGTCGGGCCTGGGCTCGGCGCTATGACATGAAATCGGCCCGCCCTCGGCGACGAGGGCGGGCCGTTTCGCGTTCCAGGAGGGCCGATTGCGGCCGGCCTCAGCCGCCGACCCAGACGTCGAGATTGTAGCGGCCCTCGGCCATGAGGCGGTCCATCCAGGCGTCGGAGGCTTCGGCGCTGGAGTCGGTTTCCTCGGAGTGGATGCGGGCGAGAGTGCGGCGGACGTCCGGCTCCATGCGCCCGCCGTCGCCGCAAACGTAGATGCGGGCGTCGGCCTCGATCAGCCGCCAGACCGCCTCGCGCTGTTCGCGCACCAGGTCCTGCACGTAGACCTTGGACTTTTCTAGCCGTGAGTAGGCGGTGTGGATGGTCGCGACGCCGTCGGCGGCAAAGCGGTCCAGTTCCTCGCGGTAGAGGTGGTCCTGATCGGGGTGGCGGCAGCCGAAGAATAGGATCGCCTCGCCGAGCTGCGCGCCCTGCGTCTTGAGGGTGGCGCGTTCGCGCAGGAAGCCGCGGAAGGGGGCGATGCCGGTGCCCGGGCCGATCATGATGAGGGGTGTCGAGGGGTCCTCGGGCAGGCGGAAGTCCGCCTTGGTGGGCTTGAGCGTGGCGAAGATCTTGGCGCCCTCCGGCGTCTCCTTGAGGTGGTTGGAGCAGACGCCGCGAAAGCGCCCCTCGCCGGAGATCGCCGGCTCGTCCACCACGCCGACGGTGATGGCGCAGCGGTCCCCGTCCGCCGCGGCGGAGGAGGAGATGGAATAACAGCGCAGCGCCAGCATTGGGCAGGTCTCGAGATAGACGCCGAAGGGCGCCTCGCAGGCCGGGAATTTTTCCAGGAGGTCGAGGACGGAGAGGCGGCGCGCGAACACCTGTTCGCGATAGGCGTCGCCGGCGAGGGCCGCGAGCTGGGGCTTGGCGTGCGGGCACTCGGTGAAGCGGGCGAGGGTCTCGACCTGCTTGCGGGAGGCGACGGATTGCAGCTCCAGGAAGTCGGTCAGCAGGCGGTGCGTGCTGATCGGGCGTCCGGTCGGAAGCTGGGCGTGGCCTCCGGCGCCGGTGGAAAGCTTGACCTGCGTCTGGGGGGCGAGGCCGAAGCGGCGCTCGACCCGCTGGACCAGGGCCTCGTCGTTGCGCGGCACGACGCAGAGGTGGTCGCCGGTGCGGTAGGACATGCCCTCGGCCAGCCGCACCTCGATGTGGCGGGTGGAGCGGCCGGAGACTTCGACGTTCTGGAGTTCGCGGTTGACGAGGACGTCGAGCGGCTGGGCGCCGCTTTCCACGACGAGGGCCGCATCGGCGGTCTCATCCAGGAACTCGACCTGATAGAGCGGCGCGGCCCCGGCGCCGCCGGCGAGGTCGTCTGAGAGGCCGAGGCCCTCGGCGACCTGAGGCCAGAGGGCGGCGATCCAGCCGTCGACCGCGGTGTCGATGTCCTCGCGCGCGTCGGCCTCCAGCCGCGGGGCGAGGCGGGTGGCGCCCAGTCGCTCCAACCCCTCGTCGATGGCGCGGGGGGTGGCCTGGAAGGTGGCGGCCCAGTCGGCGTGGCCGCAGCCCAGAAGGGCGTAGCGGACGCCGGAGGCGGCTCCGGGCTCGGCGGACTGGAGCCATTCCACGAAGGCGGCGGCGTTGTCCGGCGGCTGGCCGTTGTAGGAAGCGCAGGCGATCATCACCGCGCCCTGCTTGGGCAGCTTGCCGACGTAGTCATCGAGCGTGCCGAGAGTCGTCTCGAAGCCCTTCACCTCCGCCTCCCTCGCCAGCGATCGCGCGAAATCCTCGGTCGTGCCGAGGTTGGAGCCGTAGAGGACCAGGGCCGGCGTGCCGTGGGTGGGGCGGCTGGCGGCCTCGGCCAAACCCGAGGCGCCGGCGGCGTCGTCGCCCGCGCCGGCGCTGACCAGCTTGCCGCGCACGACGTCGTCGCGCATCCGCACCTTCATGCGGAAGCCGTCCGGCTTGATCGACAGGCTCTCCTTGATCTTGAGCTGGTAGGTCTCGTGGTCGACCAGCTCGAAGCGCTGAAGGATCATGCCGAGGACCAGAGTCGCCTCCTGCATGGCGAACTGGCGTCCGATGCAGGCGCGCTGGCCGTTCCCGAAGGGCTTGTAGGCATGGGACGGGCGGGCGGCGACGGCCTCGCGCGAAAAGTTCTCGGGGTCGAATTTTTCGGCGTCCGGGCCCCAGACGGAGGGGTCGCGGTGCAGCATCAGCGTCAGGATGGTGACGAAGTTGCGCTTGCCGATGGGATAGCCGCCGCCGATCACCTCGTCCTCGTAGGGATAGACGCTGAAGGCCGGCGCGGTGGGCCAAAGGCGCAAGGCCTCGAGCAGGATCTGCTGCACGTAGGTCAGCTGGTTGACCTGCTTGAGGCTCGGCTCGACCGAGATGTCGCGGCCGAGGACCCGGTCGACCTCCTCAGAGGCTTTTTCGAGCACGTCGGTGTGGTGGAGCAGGTAGTAGAGCGTGAAGGACATCAGACCCG
>JBCCPD010000129.1:0-8848 GCA_039025075.1 Pseudomonadota bacterium
CGGCGGGGGAGGCCGCGCCCGCCGCCGCGCAGCCCGCCCAGTCCAGCACGTGCAGCGCCGCGCGCGCCCGGTCCTCGGCGGAGACCTCCGCGCCCGCCAGCCGCCGCGCCAGCCGCCGCGTCAGCGACGCGCGCCCGTCCTCCGCGCCCGGCTCCTCGCGCGCCTCCCCGGTTCCGGCATCCTGCGGCGGGGCCATCGCGCCCTCCCTCTCGCCGCCGCCGGTCCTGTCTTCGCAGGTCTTGCCTTCGACGGGCGCTTGCCTGATCGAAGGGACGATCCCCTCGATCCAGTTCAAATTTGTCCGGACATATTTTAGCGTGCCGGACGCCAGGGGCAACGCAGGATCGGGCGCGCAAGCCCGGCCGCCGACAGGGAGGCGCGTGATGCCGCGCGAAACGCAGACCTACGCCGACCTCTTCCGCCGGTTCGCGCCGGGGGACCGGATCTATCTCGCCGGCGCCGCCGGGGCGCCCTCCGCCGCCTTCGCGGCGTTGGAGGCGGAACCGGACGCCGCCCGCGGCCTCGTCTTCACCGGCGTCTGGCTGCCCGGCGTCAACGACGTGGACCCCACGGCCGCCGTGCCGGACGCCTCCGCCGACGTCTTCTTCGTCGGCCCCGGCCAGCGCGAGGGGTTTTCGGCCGGCCGCATCCGCCACCTGCCCCTGCACTACTGGGATGCGGAGCGCTGGCTCTCCGGCCCGGCATCGCTGAAGGTGGGCGCGTTCGCCGTCTCTGCGCCCCGGGACGGGCACGTCACGCCGGGCCTCTCCACCGATTTCGACGCCGCGCTGCTCGCCTCCGGCGCCGCCCTGATCGGGGAGATCAACCCGGACATGCCCGCCCCCCCGGGCGCGCCGAGGATCCCCGTCGACCGCTTCGCCGCGCTGATCGAACCGGACGCGCCCGCGCCCCTCCCCACCTTCGAGACCGGCGACGTGCCGCAGGACCTCGCCGCCATCGCCGCCCGCATCGCCGGGCGCCTCCGCCCCGGCGACTGCCTGCAGATCGGCATCGGCAAGGCCGCCGCCGCCGTCCTCGACGCGCTGCAAGGCGCCAAGGGTCTGCGCTACCACGCCGGGCTCGTCATCGACGCGATGATCCCCCATCTCGACGCCGGCACTTTTTCGGAGGGGATCACGACCGGCACCGCCCTCGGCACGGCCCCCCTCTACGACCGCGTCGCCGCCGAACCCGTCATCGACTGGCGCCCCGTCCGCCGCACCCACGCCTTCGCGACCATCTCCGCCATCCCCGGCTTCAAGGCCGTCAACTCCGCGCTCGAGATCGACCTCTTCGGCCAGTCCAACGGCGAGACCCTGCGCGGCCGCCAGATCTCCGGCTCTGGCGGCTCGGTCGATTTCCAGCGCGGCGCGCGGGCGTCCGAGGGCGGCGAGGCCATCCTCGCCCTCCCCGCCACCGCCGGCGGGGGCAAGGTCTCCCGCATCAAGCCGCGCCTGGAACCCGTTTCCATCGCTTCCATCCAGCGCGCCGACGCCGACGTCGTCGTCACCGAGCACGGCGCGGCGGAGCTGCGCTGGAAAAGCGTCGACGCGCGGGCCGAGGCGCTGATCGCCATCGCCGCGCCCGATTTCCGAGACGGCCTGCAGGACGCGTGGGACGCCATGCGTCGAGCCATGTAGAGTTTCGTTTATGGATGGAACCGTCGCGATTCCCCGCTACCAGCAGGTGGCCGACGCCATCAAGGCGAAGATCGATTCGGGCGAGCACCCGGTCGGCGACGCCCTGCCGACCGAGCAGGCGCTGTGCGAGGACTACGGCGTCTCCCGCTACACGGTGCGCGAGGCGCTGCGCCGCCTCGCGGCCCTCGGCCTGGTGCGCCGCCGCCAGGGCTCGGGCACGGAGGTCGTCTCCCGCCGCCCGCCGGAAACCTACCTGCACGCGATGCGCTCCCTCTCCGAGCTCTTCGAATACGCCGAGGACACCCGGCTGGAGATGACCCGCGTCGAGCTGCACGTCCCCGACGAGGAGACCAGCGCCTTTCTCGGCCGCCGTCCCGGCCGCCGCTGGGGCCTGATAGACGGCGTGCGCCGAACGCGGGAGGGCGAGGCCCTGAACTTCACCCGCATCTGGCTGCACGACGACTACGCCGCCGCCCTGGACGCCATGCGCGACCATGACGGCCCGCTCTACCGGCTGCTGGAGGAGCGCCACGGCGCCCGCGTCGAAGAGGTGGTGCAGGAGATCACGGCCGAACCCATGCCCGGCGACGCCGCCGAGGCGCTGGGCGAGGCCCCCGGAACCCCGGCCGTTCGCCTGGTCCGCCGCTACTTGGGCGAGGGCGACCGCCCCATCGTCGTCTCCGCCAACTGGCACCCGGCCGCGAACTTCCGTTACGCCATGCGCCTGCGCCGGGAAGAGCAGGCCCTCTAGCGGCCCGCCTCGACCCCGCAGATGAACCGCGTAGGGCGGGGTTCACCCCGCCGTTCCGCCCTCGCCGCTTCGCCGCGATCAACCCGAAGCGCGGCTCCCGCCCGTCGCCTTCGCGGCGGAGCCGCTCGTCTCCCGTTGGGCCGCGCGCCGCGCGGCGGGCGCCTTCGGCGCGTCGCCGCGCGGCGTCAGCGCCCCAGACAGGCCGAGAGCACCTCGTCCCCGACGCCGGCCTCGCGCAGCAAGTCTTCGGTGTGCTCGCCAAGGCCGGGCAGGGCGGGGTTCATCCGCCCCGGCTCCTCGGCGTACTTGATCGGAATGCCGATATGGGCGTTTCCGTCGGCGTCCGTCACGCGCATCTCCCGCGCCGCGGCCTGGGGCGAGTCGAAGGCCTGCTTGAGGTCCAGCACCGGGGCGAAGCAGACGTCCCGCCCTTCGAACCAGGCCTCCCACTCCGCCCGCGTCCTGGTGCGAAACGTCTCCGCCAGAAACGCCCGCACCTCGGCCTGACCCTCGCCCGGCGGCCCCGAGGCCGCCTCGATCAGGTCCGGCCGACCCAACGCCTCCAGCAGGTTGCGCACGAACTTGTGCTCCACCCCGCCGAGGCAGACATGCTTGCCGTCCGCCGTCTCGTAGAAGTTGAGGAAGGCCGCGCCGCCGAAGCTGCGCTCCTGCTTGGGCGCCGGCGCCCGGTCCTCGGCGAAGACCGGGCCGGTGACGTTGGGCAGCCAGGCCATCAACGCATCCTGCATCGACAGATCGATGACATCCCCGCGCCCCGTCGTCTCCCGCCGCAAGAGCGCCATGCAGATCGCCCCCAGCGCCATCAGCGAGGAGGCCATGTCCGCCGCCGGCACGCCCATCATCGTCGGCGCGCCGTCCGACCCGAGATTGAGGCTCGACGTCCCCGCCAGCGCCTGGATCGCCGGATCATGCGCAGGCTTGCGCGCCAGCGGCCCGGTCTGCCCGAAGGCGGCGATGGAGCAATACACCAGCCTCGGATTGCGCGCCCGCGCCGCCTCCGGGCCCACGCCCAGCCGGTCCACGACGCCGGGCCGGAACGCCTCCACGAACACGTCGGCGGTCTCGATCAAGGTCAGCAGCGCCTCGCGCCCCGCCTCGGTCTTCAGGTCCAGCACCACCGAGCGCTTGCCGCGATGGGTGTTGCGGAACCAGACGCTGACCCCGTCCTGCGTGCGGTAGCCCAGCTCCCGCACCGGCTCCCCGGCCGGCGGCTCCACCTTGATCACGTCGGCGCCGTGGTCGGCCATCATCAGCGTCAGGTGCGGGCCGGGCAGGAACATCGACAGGTCCAGAACCCGCACCCCTTCCAGCTTCATCAGACGACCCCGGCCGCCCGCAGCTCCGCCGCCCGCGCGCCGTCTATGCCGATCTCCCCCAGCATCGCCTCCGTGTCCGCCCCCAGGGCGTTGGCCGCGCGCGAGGGCAGCTCGGAGCCCAGCCGGATCGGGTTGGCCAGCATCGCGAAGTCGGGGCGCAGCGGGTGCGGCGCGGGAATCACGCCGCCGCGGTCGCGGAAGAACGGGTTTTCGACCGCCTGGGCCATGTCGAGCACCGGGGCGGCGGGGACCCGTCCGCCGAACTCCGCCATCCACTCCGCCGTGGTCCGGGTCGACGATCGGGCGTCCAGGATCTCCATCAGCGCGTCGCGGTTGTCGTAGCGGTCCCGCGGGCCCTTGAAGCGCGGATCCTCGATCAGCTCGGCCACGCCCAGGGCCTGGGCCAGCGCCTGCCAGAACTTGGGCAGAACGCACATCACGAAGATCCAGCCGTCCTGCGTGGGCAGCGTCTCGCACGGCACCACCGAGGGATGGCCCGAGCGCGGCCGCCGGCCGGTCACGTCGCCCTCGTTCAGATACCACGTCGCCGGATAGCTCAGCTGGTGCATGGCGACGTCGTAGAGGCTGACGTCCACGTCGCGACCCTTACCGGTCCGCGCCGCCCCCAACAGCGCCGAGACCAAGGCGAAGGCGCAGGTCACGCCTGTCATGTAGTCGACGATGCTCAGCCCCATGCGGCTCGGCGGGCCCTCGGGCTCTCCGGTCAGGCTCAAATACCCGCACTCGGCTTGCATCAGGTAGTCGTAGCCCGGCCAGGCCGCCCGCGGCCCGTCGCGGCCATAAGCGCTCAGATGAGCGCAGACGAGGGTTTCCTTCAGCTCGCCAAGATGTCCGTAGGTGAGGCCCAGCTTTTCCGGCTGATCCCCGCGCAGATTGTTCATCACCGCATCGAATTTCGGCGCCAGAGCCCGCAGGATCTCCTGCCCCTGCGGCCGCTTCAGATCCAGCGTCAGCGAGCGCTTGTTGCGGTTGAAGGTCTGGAAGAAATGGCTGTCGTTCTCGCCCAGGAAATGCGGCCCCGAGTGCCGCGAACTGTCCCCCCCGGGCCGCCCGGGCGCCTCGGGCGGTTCGATCTTCACCACCTCCGCGCCCATGTCGGCCATGTAGAGCGAGCCGAAGGGGCCTGCCCCGTACTGCTCCACCGAGAGCACCCGCACGCCGTCCAAAGGAAGGGTCATGCCGCGACTCCCCCCGATGAGGTCCGCGCGGCCTCGGCGGCCTCGAGCCGCGCCTTCATGGTCCGGATCACCGGCGCCTCGATCAGTTTTCCATCCAGAACCACCAGCCCGGTCTCCGACGCCTCGAAGGCCGCCATCACCCGTTCCGCCTCGTCGATCTCCTCGGTCGAGGGCGTGAAGACCTCGTGGATCACCGCCACGTTGGACGGATGGATCGCCGCCTTGCCGGAGAACCCGAGCCCCTTGGCGTATTCCGCCTCCGCCCGCACCCCGTCCAAATTCCGGAAGTCCAAGGACGGCACGTCCAGCAGCGCCAGGCCCGCCCGCCGCGCCGCGTGCACGCAGCGCCCGCGCGCATAGGCCAGCGCCGGCGCGTCGTTGGCGCAGCCCAGCTCCGCGGACAGATCCACCGCGCCGAACAGCAGCATCGTCAGGCGGGCGGAGGCCCCGGCGATCGCCTGCACGTTCTCCAGCCCGTCCACGCTCTCGATCAGCGCCGCCAGCGCGACGCCGGAGCCTGCGGCGGTCAGGATCGCGTCCGCCTGCGCCACCTCCGCCGCGTCGTCCACCTTGGGCAGCACCACCATCCCCGCCGCCGGCGCCGCCTCGGCCACCGCCAGCAGGTCCTTCAGCCCATGCGCCGTCTTCAGCCCGTTGAGGCGGACCGAGCGCCGCGGATCGCCGGTCAACCAGCCCACCGCGGCCTCCCGCGCGCCGTCCTTGAGCGGCGGCGCGACGGCGTCCTCCAGATCCACGCAGACCAGATCGGCGCCGGTTCCGGCGGCCTTCTCGAACACCTCCGGCCGGGTGGCCGGAGCGAACAGCAGCGAACGCAACGCCGGCATGGGCGCGTCCCTCCCAGATTGACGTCGGCTTCAGAGCGACTTGTCCGGACAAATCTGCGGCGGCGGCGCGCCCTGTCAAGCCGCGCGAGCACGCCCCGCGCCGGGGCGCGGCGGGGGACCTCGCCTCCGGGGCATCGAGCCCCATCGGCTCGCGCGCTTCGCGCGAGGCGCCCAGAGCGGAGCGGCCGCGCCCGCCGGCCGGCCGGCGTCGCCTCAGGTCCCGCAGAACGTCTCCCGCACCGCTTCATGGGCCTGCGCCGGCCGCGCCAGGTCCTGCGCCTCCGGCTGATCGTCGAACGGCCGCTCCAGCACCTGGGTCAGCCGCTCGAACGGGCCGAGGTCGCCCTCCTCCGCCGCGGCGATGGCCTCCTCCACCCGGTGGTTGCGCGGGATGAAGGCCGGGTTGGCGGCGCGCTGCATGGCCTGACGCGCCGCCTCCGCCAGCCCCTGCGCGGCGAGCCGCGCCCGCCAGCGCGGCAGCCAGGCGTCGAGCGCGGCCGTATCGGCGAATCCCTCGCCAAGCGCCGCCTCCGCCTCCAGATCCACCGCGTCGGGCAGGGCCGCCAGCTGCCGGAACGCGGACGTGAAATCCGCCTCCCCCGCCTGCAGCGCCTCCAAGAACCCGTCGATCAGCGCCAGATCCCCCTCGCCCGGCCGCGCGATCCCCAGCTTGGGCGCGAAACGCGCCAAGCGCCGGGCGCCGTGCAGAACCGGGAACCGATCCACCGCCGCCTGCGCCAGCTCCACGGCCGCCTCCTGCGTCTCTCCCAGCAGCGGCAGCAGCGCCTGCGCCAGCCGCGCCAGGTTCCACTGGGCGATGGTTCCCTGGTTCTCATAGGCATAGCGCCCGAACTGGTCGATGGACGAAAAGACCGTCTTGGGGTGGTAGGCCTCCATGAAGGCGCAGGGCCCGTAGTCGATCGTCTCCCCGGCGATCGACATGTTGTCCGTGTTCATCACGCCGTGAACGAAGCCCAAGGACAGCCACTGCGCGACCAGATCCGCCTGCGCCGCGATCACCGCGTTCAACAGCGACTCCGCCGGCTTGTCGCCGGGCTCGACCTCCGGATGCAGGCGGGCCAGGCAATAGTCCGTCAGCGCCCTCAGCGCCTCGACGTCCTCGCGG
Source organism: Pseudomonadota bacterium (assembly GCA_039025075.1). Classification (GTDB taxonomy): domain Bacteria; phylum Pseudomonadota; class Alphaproteobacteria; order Rhodobacterales; family Rhodobacteraceae; genus Albimonas. Next base: position 6,899 of record JBCCPD010000129.1, read on the forward strand.
GCGAAGAAGAACTGAAACGTGCCCACCCGCACATGCCCTCGGCTGACCCGCGTCAGCACCGCGCCGGGCAGGGGACGCTCGCGCAGCACCGTCTCTCCGGTCAGCGCGGCGGCCAGCGCCCGCGTCGTCGGGACGCCCAGCGCATGCATGGCCTCCGACACGATGTATTCGCGCAGCACCGGCCCCAGCGCTGCCTTGCCATCGCCCGAGCGGGAGAACGGCGTCCGCCCCGAACCCTTCAGCTGCACGTCCCAGCGCCGCCCGTCGCGCCCGTGTACCTCCCCCAGCAGCAGCGCGCGCCCGTCGCCCAGCTGCGGCGACCAGCCGCCGAACTGGTGGCCGGCATAGGCCATGGCGAGCGGCTCCGATCCTTCGGGCGTGCGCGCGCCCGCCAGCACCTCCGCCCCGGCGGGCGAGGCGAGCGCGGCGGGGTCGAGCCCCAGATCCTCGGCCAGCGCCGCGTTCACCCGCAAAAGGCGCGGCGCCGGGGCCGGGGCCGGGGGCTGGCGCACGAAAAAGCGCTCCGGCAGTCGGGCGTAGCTGTTGTCGAACGCGAAGGCGGGGCCGAGATCGGCGGCGGCGGCGGGGCTCTGGGTCATCCGGGGGATGTCGGGCCGCGCCGGGACCAAGTCAATCGGCCGCCCCCTCGACCGCTGGCGACAGAGACGCCGAACGCCGGCGCGCCGGCGGCGAGGCTTCGGCGAACCCTCGCTCCGGGGGCGTCGAGCCCCCATCGCTCGCGGCCGCCCCCGAAAGCGGGGGACGGCCGGCGCCCGGCCGTGACGTCGCGAGGGCCCGGCGAGGTCGCGCCGCGCGTCGGTCCAGCGGCGGGTCCCCCGTTCTAGGCCGAGACTGCGGCCGCCCGGCTCTCTTTCCTTCAGCGCCTTCGCAACTGCAGGGCGCGGGCGCTCTGCCGCGATGCCGGCGAGAGGATCGACGAGGCATGACTCCGCCGCGGAGGTCCAACTGCGGCGATCCTCCAGGCCGATGTCTTGAGCCGGGCCGTCGCGACGCTTTCCGCGGCATCGGCTCGACGCCGCCCCGAACCGGCTACGGCAAACGTCGCGCGACACGCCGCGCAGCGAGGCCGACCGCCCCAAGCGCCCCAGCGGTCCCGGCTCGCCTCCCACGCACCGGCCGTCGCTCACCGAGACCTGCGCGGCGTCCCGCCCCTCCCACGCCGACCGCCGAACCCTAGGCGATGCGCTTCGAAGACAACCGCGCGAGACGCCTTTCGCGGCGGCGGCGAGACAAGCTGCAGCCGAGGCGCCGGCGGCGTGGCAGACGAACCTGACCCTAAGGCGTATAACGATCCGCGGCCCCGCAATCCTCAACCGGTCCGCTCGATCAGGATCGACGACGGACCACCGGTCAAGCGGCAGAAGACCGCTGAGCATGACGGAGGTCCGATCGGTCGACCAAGTCCTCGAGCCGCCCAAGCAGGCCGCCGCCAGGCAGATCGCTTTCATCGATCCTTCGCAAATCAGCGCCGCCCGCCGCGTTGCCGACGCAAGTCCCGAGGTTGAGAAAAACGGCTGTCGAAGATGGTGTCTCGACAGCGTCCAGTCTCGGCCCCTGAAGTTTCTCCGCACCCCCGACGCCCGCCGAGCGAAAACCCAGCGCCGCGACGAAGACCGCGCGCACCAGGTCGCCCTGCGCTCTCCGCTGCGGCCGCGTCATCGCCATGCCCCCTTGCCGTCGAAAAGGGTCGGCACGCCGCACGCCTTTCTAGGATGGCGTTTCAAAGGCGTCCCGGCCGGTCGCATCCGCCGAGTCTCTCGCGCATCTCGACCGTCTGCCCGGCGGAGGGCTCGCGCCGCGATCGACGCCTCGCCGATCGGCGCGTCCGGAGCCGCCCGTCGCGACCGCCTCGAAGCCGTCTTCCGGTCGCGAAAACCGGTCGGCACGCCGCAGGCTCCTTGAAGACCGGGTTTCCGACTGACCTCGGAC
>JBCCPD010000130.1:0-8813 GCA_039025075.1 Pseudomonadota bacterium
GATCCGGCCCGGGGCCTCGCCACCTCCGGCTGGCGCGGGCGCAGCCATTCCTTGGGCATCGCCGACGCGGTCACGGTCGCGGCGCGCTCGGCCGCCGAAGCGGACGTCGCCGCCACGCTGCTGGCCAATGCGATCGACCTGCCAGGCCACCCGGCGGTGTCGCGGACGCCGGCGCGGGCGCTGAGCCCCGACAGCGATCTCGGCGACCGGCCGGCGACGGTCGACGTCGGCCCTCTGACAGTGCGGGAGGTCGACGCGGCGCTGGATCGCGGCGCCGCCCGGGCGGAAGCGGCGCGGCGCCGCGGCCGCCTTCTCGCCGCGGCGATGTCCCTCGCCGGCCGGACGCGGGCGACGGCGGCCTTTCCGAAGCTCAGCGGTCGGATCGCGGCGCGGGACCGGGTCGAGGCCTGAGGGCGCGCGCGACGGAGGGGTCGGCGCCGCGCCCTCGGCGGCCCCTTGGGCGCGTCTCCAGGGTCCTCGCCCCGCGTCCGCGCGCCGCCTCGGCTTGCCTCGCAGCGCCTGTCGCGCCACCTTTTCCCCCGCGGCCGGCGATCCCGCCGCCGCCCCGATCCTCCGAAAGGCCTGGCGTATGAACGCGTCGACTGCCCGGCGGCTGAAAGCATGAGGACGCCGCCCCCGCCTCCCGGCGGCCGTCCCGGCGCCTTTCCCGGCGCCGGCACGCTCGCGGCGCTGTCCTTCGTCAGCATCTGGGCGACCTTCATCCTGCTCAGCCGCTTCGCGCTCGGCGGCAGCTTCACCGTGGCGGAGCTGCTGTTCCTGCGGCTCGCTCCCGCCGCCCTGGTCCTGGCGCCGGTGATGATCCGCAAGGGCGTGATCCCAAAGGGGCAGTCCTGGCCGCGGGCGCTGACGATCATGCTGGGCGCGGGCATCGGCTTTCCCGCGGTGGTCATCGCCGGCCTGCAGGTCGCCCCCGCCTCCGACGCCGGTCCTTTGGCGCCGGGCACCCTCCCGTTCTGGACCGCGCTGGCCACCGCCGTGATGATGGGCGAGCGGCCGGGCCCGCGCCGCCTCTTCGGCCTGGGCCTGATCTTCGTCGGCGCGCTTCTGGTGGGCGTCTGGGGCGCCGTCTCCGGGGCCGAGCCGGGGGCCTGGCGCGGCCATATCGGCTTCGTCACGGCCGCCGCGCTCTGGGCCGTCTACACGGTCGTCTTCCGCCAAAGCGGGCTGAGCCCGCTGCACGCGGCGGCCATCGGCATGTTCTGGTCCACGGTCTTCGGCCTGCCGATCCTGCTGTGGATCGGCCTGCCCTTCGACGGCGCCGCGCCGGTGGAGATCGCGGTCATGGGGCTGCTGCAGGGGGTGCTGATCTCGGTCGTGGCGCTGCTCGCCTACGGCTATGCGGTTCAGGTGATCGGCGCGTCGGAGGCCGGCGCCTTCGGCGCGCTCACCCCGATCCTGACGCTGCTGGGCGGCGTGTTCCTGCTGGACGAACCCTTCGGGCCGGCCAAGGTGGCCGGCGTCTGCCTGGTGGCGGCGGGGGTGCTGTTCGCCTCCGGGGTCTTTTCCCGGCGGGCGCCGGCGCCGGAGGAGGCCGCGCGCGAAACCCGCCTCAGACGCCGCCGCCGCGCCGGCCGGACCGGCCCTGGAGCGCGATGAGCGGGGCGGGCGCGGCTCCCCCGCCCCCCAGGCGCCCAAGGCGGCCGTCCACGTCCGTCGAAGGACGCGCTTGATCCCGCGCCGTCCTCCCCGCACGCTGCTGCTCTGCACCAGGCGACGGCGTCCGCATCGTCCGCGTCGCGGCCGGCCTCTGGAAGGAGCCGACGCCATGACGCCGCGCCCCCGCGCCCTGCTCGCCGCTGTGGCCCTGACCGCGGTCTGCGCCGCGCCCGCCGAGGCCTTCAGCACCTTCTATCGCCTGGACGTGGAGGTCAGCTGGCGCGCCTCGGACCATGACGGCGTGGCGCGCCCGGTCGCGGCCTTCCCCTCGGATGCGCATTTCTCTTGGCTCGGCGGGGCCGTGCACGCGCCCGGCGTCGATTTCTGGGAGGTCGGGCTGCCCACCACGCCCGCCATGACGCGCATGGCCGAGTTCGGCGTGACCAGCGAGCTGGTGGACGGCGTCCTCCACGCGGGCCCCGGCGATCCTTCGCCACTGGTCTGGGACGTGGCCGACGCCGGCGCCGCCGCGCGCCCGCTGAACTGGCCGCGGTGGTTCTGCACCGTCGACACGGTCGATCCGCGCTGCGGCGACCTTTCCGTCGTCTTCGAGATCTCCCAGGACGTCGCGCGGGTCACGCTCGTTTCCATGATCGGACCCAGCCCCGACTGTTTCATCGGCACGGACGGGCTGGACCTGAGCGACGGCGCCGGCGGCTGGCCGGACCGGGTGGAGGTGGACCTGGAACTGTTCGATGGCGGCATGCGCGCCGGAAACGGCCTCTTCATGCAAGGCACGGGCCCCGAGGACGGCGTGGTCACCCGCATCGTCGCGCCGGACGATCCGCGCCTGTCGGACCCGCTGGCGCATGTCAGCACCGGACAGAGCATAGGTTGGCGCTCCCCCGGCCGCTTCGTCTTCACCCGTCTGACGCCCGAGGCGCAGGTCCCGCTGCCCGCCGCCGGCCTGCTGCTGGCCGGCGCCGCCGCCTCCCTCGCCGCGCTGCGCCGTCGCCGCTGAGGCGCGCCGCCCGCGTTGCATCTCCGCCCCCGCCCCCGTATCGAGCCGGTCGAAGGCGCGAACGGGAGGCTGGCCATGGCGCGGCGCATCTACATGCTCAATGGGCCCAACCTGAACCTGCTGGGCCTGCGCGAGCCGGAGATCTACGGCGCCGACACCCTGGCGGACATCGAGGCGCGCTGCCGCGACGCGGCCGAACGCGCGGGCGTGGAGATCGACTTCCGCCAGTCCAATCACGAAGGCGCTCTGGTCGACTGGATCCATGAGGCCCGCGGCCGAGCCGAGGCCATCGTCATCAACGCCGGGGCCTACACCCACACCTCCGTCGCCCTGCTCGACGCGCTGCGCGCCTTCGACGGCTTCGTGGTGGAGCTGCACCTGAGCAACGTGCACAAGCGCGAGGACTTTCGGCGCCGGTCCTACCTGATCCTGCGCGCCGACGGCGTCATCGCCGGCTTCGGCGCGCGCGGCTACCTTATGGCGTTGGAGGCGGCGGCCGAGGCCGTGTCGCGCGGCGCGGCGTGAGCGGCGCCCCGGCGCGCCTTGCGCCGCCCTCCCAGGCGGCCGCCGACGACCCCCTGGGCGCGGCGGCCTGGATGGCGGCGGCGCTGCTGTGCTTCTCCGCCATGGCGGTCGCGGCGCGCGAAGCGGCGGCGGAGCTGGACACGTTCGAGGTCATGGCCTGGCGCAGCCTCGTCGCCATCGTCATCACGCTGGCGGCGCTGACCCTCGTCGGGAGGCTGGCTCAGGTGCGCGCGCGCCGGCTGGGCCTGCATGCGCTGCGCAACATCGCGCATTTCATCGGCCAGAACTTCTGGCTCTACGCCGTGGCCGTGATCCCTCTGGCGCAGCTGTTCGCCTATGAGTTCACTTTTCCGATCTGGGTGCTGGTGCTGGCGCCCCTGGTGCTGGGGGAGCGGTTCACCCGGGCGCGGGCGCTGTCGGCGGCCATCGGCTTCGGCGGCATCCTGATCGTGGCGCAGCCTTGGGCGGGCGGCGGCGCTTCGGGCTTCGGCGTCGGCCAGATCGCCGCGCTCGGCGCCGCCGTGGGCTTCGCCTTCAACGTCATGCTCACCAAGATGCTCAGCCGGACGGAGACGACGGCCTCGATCCTGGTCTTCATGTCGCTGATGCAAGGGGCGATGGGCTTCGCGGCGGCGGGCTGGGACGGCGACGTCGCCGTGCCCTCCCAGGACGCGCTGCCCTGGGTGGTCGCCATCGCCGCCTGCGGTCTGGGCGCGCATTGGTCGCTGGCGAGCGCCCTGGCCTTGGCGCCGGCGACCGTGGTGGCGCCCATGGAGTTCCTGCGCCTGCCGCTGATCGCCGTCGTGGGCATGGTCCTTTACGGCGAGCCGCTGGAGATCGCCGTCATGGCCGGCGCGGCGGTGGTGTTCGGCGCCAACCTGCTGAACCTGCGGGCGGAGCGGCGGGCGGCGCGCGCCCAAGCCGCTTGACCGTCGCCCGACCCCGGTGCGCCTCGCGCCGCGTCCTCGCCTTTCGCGGTCCTGAGCGTTCACGCCGCGCGCGAGGCCGCTTCCGCCCCGCGGAACCCCATGCTAAGCGCCGGCAGACTCCGGTGAGGGGCCGATCCAAGAGGAGAGCAGGCATGAACCTGGACGCCATTCCGGCGGGCAAGAACCCGCCCAAGGACGTCAACGTCGTCATCGAGATCACCGGCGGCGCCGGCGGCGGCGCGCCCGTCAAGTACGAGATCGACAAGGACTCGGGCGCCGTCTTCGTCGACCGCATCGTCAACACGCCGATGTTCTACCCGTGCAACTACGGCTTCGTGCCGAACTCCCTGCACGACGACGGCGACCCGACGGACGTGCTGGTCCTGTGCGACTTCGACCTCGCCCCCGGCGTCGTCATCCGCTGCCGCCCCGTGGGCGTTCTGAAGATGGAGGACGACGGCGGCATGGACGACAAGCTCATCGCCGTGCCGGTCGAAAAGGTCGACCCGTTCCAGGCCGGCATCCAGGACCTCGAGGACATCCCTCAGAAGACCCGCGACCGCATCAAGCACTTCTTCGAGCACTACAAGGACCTCGAAGAAGGCAAGTGGGTGAAGGTCATCGGCTGGGGCGACAAGGCCGAGGCCGAGAGCATCCTCATGAAGTCCATCGAAGCGGCGAACAAGTAAGCCGCTCCTCCGACGCCCCGCCTGCGCGGGGCGTCGAAGCTGCAGGACCGGCTACAGGAACAGCGCGTCGTCCAGCACATCCGGATCCAAGACGTTTTCGATCACCACGACCGGCTCGTTGTTGCGCAGGATCCGCGTCCCGCCGACGAAGGTTTCAATAGTGTATTCGCTCCGGTCGCCGGACAGCCGAATCACGTCGCCCTCGTCGGGGTCGTAGTCAAAGATGGTGTCCGGGGCCTCGGGATCGGGCTGCGGGTCCACGATGAACTCGTCCGCCCCTGGCCCGCCGAACAGCGCATCCGTCCCGGGCCCGCCTTCCAACGTGTCGTCGCCCTCGCCGCCGTAGAGCGAGTCCCCGCGGGAGCCGCCGTCGAGCCGATCGTTGTCGTCGCCGCCGTAGAGCTCGTCCGAGCCTGGGCCACCGAAGATCCGGTCGTTCCCCTGCTCGCCGCGAAGCACGTCGCCGCCGCCGCGCCCGACCAGCTGGTCGTCTCCGTTCCGGCCTTCCAGGTTGTTGGCCTTGCCGTCGCCGCGCAGTTTGTCGTCGCGGTTCGAGCCGACGACGTCCTCGATGTTCTCCAGCGTGTCGCGGCCCGCGCCCTTCTTCTTGGCGAAGCCGCGCTTCAGGTCGACGGTCAGCGCTCGGTTCAGGATCTCGCCCGAATACTGATCGTCAGGCCCCGCGCCGCCGTCGATCTCGTCGCGCCCTCGGCTCGCATCGATCCGGTCGTCTCCGCCGCCCATGGCGAACCTGTCGGCGCCGTCCGTGCCGCCGATGCTCTCGCTCTTCGACGTGCCCTTCACGTCGAGGGCCGGCGTCGAGAGGTTCGAGACCAGCTCCTGGATCTTGTCGAAGCCCTTGCCGTCGGCCCGGTTCAGAAACCGAATGAACTGGGCGTAGGCGATCGAGAGGCCAAACCACTTGAGGACCGTCTCGCCGTCCCAGGACACGGTCAGCGTTTCGATCTTGTTCGGCTCGGCGTTGCGCCCGCGCCCTTTGGCGGACATCTCCGCCTTAACCTCGATCGGAACCTGCTCGGTCTCGAAGTCCTGCTCGAACCTGCGGCGGCGCGACCTGGGAGCGCTGGGCAAGGACCCGAAGGCGGCCAGCTCCGCCAGCCAGATGAACGGTCCGGCAAGGAACTCCAAGGTGGAGTCGGTGAAGAATCTCAAGCGGCCTCTGCCCATCACGGCGCCTCCCCTGCGCGCTTCAACGGGCGAAGATTAACAGAAGTTCAACTGACGGGAAGCGGTTTTCGACGCGCGCTTCGACGGCCGAGGGCCGGCGCGCGCTATTGGAAAAGGGCGTCCTGCAGGACATCCGCGTCCTGCTCGAACTCGAGGACGGCGACCGTCTGGCCGTTCCTGCGGATCTCCGTCGACTCGTCCACGATCACCGCTTCGTATTCGGACGGCAGGCCGACGAGGCTCAGGCGATCCCCTTCCGCGCCGACGAAGCCGACGAGCCTGTCCGGCCCGCCCTCCGCCGGCGACGCATCCAGGATGAACAGATCGGACCCGTCGCCGCCATAGAGCACGTCCGTGCCGGGACCGCCCTCCAGAACGTCGTCCCCGCCGCCGCCGAACATCGTGTCGTCGCCGGTCCCGCCGTAGAGCTCGTCCATGTCCGGCGACTGTGAGCCGCTGCCGTACATCGTATCGTCGCCGGCCCCGCCATATTGCTCGCCGCCGCCGTCCCCGCCCCACATCGCGTCGTCGCCGGCGCCGCCCCAGAGCCGGTCGTCGCCGTCGCTGCCGAACAGCGGGTCGCCGCCCTCGCGCCCCCAAAGCCGATCGCCGCCGCCGCGGCCGTCCCGCGCGTCGTCGCCGTCGTCGCCTTTGATCCGATCGTTGCGGCCGGACCCCGCCACGACCTCGACGTTCTCGAGCGCGTCGCGCCCCGCGCCCTTTTTCTTGGCGAAGCCGCGCTGCAGGTCCACGGTCAGCGCCCGGTTCAGCTCCACGCCCGAGTACGCGTCGGCCGCTCCCTTGCCGCCGTCGACCTCGTCGCGCCCGCGGGTGGCCATCACGGCGTCGTCGCCGCCGCCCATGGCGAACACGTCGTTTCCAGAGCTGCCGGAAAGGCTCTCGTCCTTCGAGGACCCCCGCACGTCGAGCGCCGGGGTGGAGAGGTTCGAGAGGATCTCCTGGGCCGTGTCGAAGTCCTTGCCCTCGGCCCGGTTCAGCTGCCGGATGAACCGGGCCTAGGCGATCGAGAGGCCGAACCACTTGAGGACCGTCTCGCCGTCCCAAGTCACGGTCAACGTCTCGACCGTGTCGGGCTGGGCCCGGCGCCCGCGGCCCTTGCCGGACATCTCCGCCGTGATGTCGATGGCAGCTTCGTCGGTCTCGAACGTCTGCTCGAACTTGCGCCGGTGCGATCTTGGGGCGCTGGGCAGGGCGCCGAAGACCACAAGCTCCGCCAGCCGGATGAAGGGTCCCGACATGAAGTCCAAGGTGGAGTCGGTGAAGAACCTCAAGCGCCCCTCTGCCCATGACGGAGCCTCCCCTGCGCGCGTCGAAGGCCCCAGATTTACCGACTCTTCTCAAAGGGAAAGGCGGATGGCCGCAGGCGCGCGATCGGGCGCGCCGAAGCCCGCGCCGCCGCCAACCCAACGCCCATCGAACGCGTCGGTCAGATCAACTTCAGGTTTATTAATCGGCGCCCAACATCGCGCTCACGACGAGTGCAGACGGTTCGGTCTATGGCTGAAGGCTCTGTTTGCGCGTCGCTTAAAGGACCCATGTCATGCGTCACCTTCCGTTCGCCGCCGTCGCCGCGGCGGCCTTCCTCCAGCTTGCCGCGCCCGCCCAGGCCGCAGCGATCTACACGTTCGAGGCCGATTACGTCTCGCGCGTGGACGAGGGCGATCTCTCGGCCTTCCCCGATCCGTTTTCAGCGGTCGGTCCGGGCGTCTCCGTCTCCGGCCAGTTCAGCCTCGACCCGGACGCCATCGACGAAAGCCCGTTGAACAGCTTCGGGATCTATCCCGGCTCCACCTTGACGATCTTCGACCTGCCGCTGGGGGAGATCGGCTTCGATCAGTCCCCGCGCGCGTTCGAGGCGGCGACGGTGCTGGACGCCGATCCCGACGAGCTGACGATCTTCTCCACCTTTTCGGCCGACGATCTGGCGCCGGACGTGCCGACGCTCGCCTTCAGCTCGATCCTGAACCTGCAGGGTCCGGCCGACGTGCTCGACGGCGACGACCTGCCGAGCCAGGCTCAGATCCTGTCGCTGAGCGGGCCGGCCACGCTGACCCTGGGCTACGCTCTGCTGCTCGACGAGGGCGGGGACGCGCCGACGGTGCTCGCCAACCGCCAGGTGATCTTCGCGGCGAGCGACGTGGCGCCGGTGCCGCTGCCGGCTACCGGGGTCCTTCTGGTCGCCGCCCTCGCGGCGGCGGCGGGCGCGACGCGGGCGCGGCGGCGCGCGGCCTGAAGCCTCGGACCGCAGATCGATCTCCGGACGCGAGCCCTCGCGTCCGGAGGGATCACAGACCGTAGAACGCGTCGTCCAGCGCTTCGGCGCTCACGCCGCCGGGCAGCACCACCGCCGTGGCGCCGCCGTCGAGCTGCACCACCAGCGTCCGGTCGTTCACCGGCACGAGGGCGTAGTCCGACGTCTCGCCCGGCAGGCGCAGCCGGTCTCCCTGCCCGTGGTCGTAGTCCAGCGCCTCGTCCGGCCCGCCGGGCTCCGACGGGTCGATGACGAATTCGTCCGCCCCGTCGCCGCCCAGCATTCGGTCGGCGCCCGGCCCGCCGATCAGCCTTTCGTCGCCGGTCCCGCCGATCAGCAGGTCGGCGCCGGGGCCGCCCTCCAGCACGTCGTTCCCGTCGTCGCCGACGAGCGTGTCGTCGCCGCTTCGGCCCGAAAGCCGGTCGGCGCCAGCGCCCCCTTCCAGCACGTCGGCGCCGCCGCCCCCGTCCAGCCGGTCGCGTCCGTCGCCGCCGATCAGCCGGTCGTTCCCGGTCCCGCCGGACAGCCGGTCGCGTCCCGCGCCCCCGTCCAGAACATCGTCGCCGCCGCGC
>JBCCPD010000131.1:0-8736 GCA_039025075.1 Pseudomonadota bacterium
GCCCGCGCGCCCGCGCCGTTCTGGACCCCGCCGGCCCGGGGCTATATCTCCCGGCAAGTCAGGGAGGAGCCCGCCATGAACCAAGCCGCGCCCATCGAGGCCCCCGCAGCCGGCGGCCCCGTCGACGACCACGCCGAAATCCGCGAGGAGGTGCGCAAGCTCTGCGCCCGCTTCCCCGACGAATGGTGGCGCGAGAAGGACCGCGACCGCGCCTACCCGACCGAGTTCGTCCAGGCCCTCACCGAAGCCGGTTTTCTAGGGGCGCTCATCCCCGAAGAGTACGGCGGCGTCGGCCTGCCGCTTTCCGCCGCCGCGGCGATCCTGGAGGAGATCCACGCCTCCGGCGGCAACGCCGGCGCCTGCCACGCCCAGATGTACGTGATGGGCACCGTCCTGCGCCACGGCTCGGAAGATCAGAAGCGCCGCATCCTCCCCGGCGTCGCCGACGGTTCCATCCGCATGCAGGCCTTCGGCGTCACCGAGCCGACCTCCGGCACCGACACCACCTCGCTCCGCACCGTCGCGAAGAAGGACGGCGACCGCTACGTGGTCAACGGCCAGAAGATCTGGACCAGCCGCGCCGAGCACTCGGACATGATGGTCCTCCTGGCCCGAACCACGCCGCTGGACGAGGTCGAAAAAAAGACCTCCGGCCTCTCCGTCTTCCTGCTGGACATGCGCGAGGCGCTCGGGAAGGGCCTCACCATCCGCCCCATCCGAACCATGATGAACCACGCCACGACGGAGGTGTTCTTCGACGACGTCTCCGTCCCCGCCGAGAACCTGGTGGGCGAGGAGGGCAAAGGCTTCCGCTACATCCTCTCGGGCATGAACGCGGAGCGCATCCTGATCGCCGCCGAAAGCATCGGCGACGCCCGCTGGTTCATCGAGCGCGCCACCGGCTACGCCAACGAACGAAAAGTCTTCGGCCGCCCCATCGGTCAGAACCAAGGGATCAGCTTTCCCATCGCCAAGGCCTACGCCAATATGCGCGCAGCCTCCCTGATGGTGAAAGAAGCGCTGCGCCTCTACGAGGCCGGGCTCCCCTGCGGGGCGGAGGCGAACATGGCCAAGATGCTCGCCGCCGACGCGTCGAACGAGGCCGCCAACGTCGCCATCCAGACCTATGGCGGCTTCGGCTTCGCGGAAGAATACGACATCGAACGAAAATTCCGCGAGGCGCGCCTTTACCAGGTGGCGCCGATCTCCACCAACCTGATCCTAGCCTATCTGGCCGAGCACGTTCTGGGTCTGCCGCGCAGCTATTGACCTCGCCCCGAAGACACTCGACGACCGGGCGCCGGGAGGGCGAAGCCTGACCCGGGTCGATGGGGGCTCGACGCCCCCGGAGACCCGAGCCCGCGCGACGGCACGTCCGTTTCGAGCGCTCGGCCGCTCGGGGGCGTCGAGCCCCCTCGCGCCCGGGCCGTTCCGGCCGGCGCCCGGCCTCGCGGCGCGCTCAGCCCGCTTGCGCCGCCGCCCGCCGCTTCGCCATCCCCGCCACCAGCCGCACCTTGCGCGGCGAGGCCATCCAGATCGCGAAGGCCGAATAGGCCGACAGCGCCAGGCACAGCCACCAGGCCGTGGCGTAGCCGCCTTCCACGTCCAGGATCCATCCCGTCAACGACACGCCGCAGGCCGCTCCTGTGTTGGCGATCAGCGTGATCGCCGCGAAGATCGCCGGGAACCTGCGCCCCTGGAAGATCTCCGCCGGCATCGCCCCGAACAGCGCCGCCGCGCCGTTGCCCAGCAGCCCCTGCGCCACCACCATGCTCCACAGCAGCACCGGCGAGGCGACGCCCTCCAACGCCAGCAGCAGCAGCGCGGTGATCGCGAAGCCACTCAAGGCGATCGCCCAGGCCGCCTCCCGCCCGATGCGATCCGACAGGCCGCCGATGCCGATCTGCCCCGCCACCCCGAACAGCGCCACCATGCCCAACGCGGAGGCCGCCGTGACGCCGTCGAAACCGCTCTGCAGCAGGTGCAGCGTCTGGTGCTGCTGCACCGCGTACCAGATGAAGAGCATGCAGAAATAGCCGGAGCTCAGCCACCAGAACCGCCCCGTGCGCATCGCCAGCGCCAGCGTCCACTCCCGCCGCGCCCAGACGCGGTCGACGACCGGATCGGGCGCGCTCGGCCCCGCCCCGGGCTCCGGCGCCGCGTCCCCGTCGGGCCGCAGCCCTAGGTCCTCCGGCCGCGTGCGTGCAAAAATCAGGTTCAGCGGGATCACGCCGATGGCGACGCAAGCGGCGATCCACAGGCACGCCTCGCGCCAGCCGACCGTCTCGATAAGCCATTGCAGCGCCGGCAGCAGCACCGCCCCCAGCACGCCCACGCCGCCGAAAGCGATGCCGATGGCCAGCCCCCGGTTGCGCACGAACCAGTTGGGCAGGAACATCGAATGGCTGATGTAGCTCATCGCCATCGACCCGTTGATCGCCAGGAGGCCCAGCGCGGCGTAGAACTCCAGCGGCGTCGTCACCTCCCGCGCCGCCAGATAGCCGAGGCTGGTCAGAAGCCCCCCCAGCGGGATCACCGCCCGCGGCCCGTAGCGCACCATCGCCCAGCCGATCACAGGCAGCACCGCGGTCGAGGCCAGAAACCCGACCGAAAACGCGTGGGAGGCCACCGAAACGTCCCAGCCCGTTTCCTCGATGATCGGCGGCAGCAGCAGTCCGAAGCCCGTGCGCGCCGACACCGCCACTCCCATGGTCACGAAGGCGACGGCGACCACAACCCACCCATAGAAGAGCTTTCTCGGGGGGCGAGGGGCGGGCGCGGCTTCGGCGCTCATCTTCGACGTTCCTTCCCGGGAATCTTCGGCCCCGCTCTGGCGCGGCGAGGCTCCGCGGGCGAGGCTAGGGGCCGGACCGCGGCGCGGCAAGCGACCGCGCGGCCGTCGGCGCCTTAGGGCGCTGCAAGTCCGCCGGCGCCTGAGGGCGCTTCAAGGGAGGCGAAAGGAAAAAGAATGGCGCGCATCGGCATGACGGAGGCGGAGCGGGCGGACCCCCGCGTGCAGGAGGCCTTCGCCTTCGTGAAAGGCAATTGGGCGGAGATCCCGGCCCTCTACGACGCGCTCGGGGCCGCGCCGGGCATGCTCAAGGCCTGGATCGACTTCGCCTGGACCCTGCGGCTGGAGGCGAAGACCGACCGCGCCCTGCGCGAGCTGATCATCATGCGCGGCGCCCAGGTCGCCGGCGCGGTCTACGAATGGGCGCACCACCTCGACATGGCCTTGGACGCGGGCGTGACCCAGGTCCAGCTCGACGCCCTGAAGACCTGGCGCGAGAGCGATCTCTTCTCAGCCGGCGAGCGAGCGGCCCTCGCCATGGCCGAGGAGGTCACCGCCGGCCCCGGCGCCTCCTCCGAGACCCTCGAGGCCCTCAAGGCCGAGTTCACCCAAGAGCAGGTCGCCGAGCTGGTCCTCACCGCCAGCTTCTACGTCTGCGTCGCTCGCGTGCTGTCGAGCCTCGGCGTCGAGGTCGAACCGAGCTACGCGGCGGCGGCGGAGACCTTCGATGCCTGACGCAGGGTCTCGCCTCCGGGGCATCGAGCCCCATCGGCTCGCGCGCTTCGCGCGGGCGCCTAGGACGGCAGGCGTTTCGAGGGCGTCGAGGAAGATCGCTTTTGCTGGGGAAGAGCCGCAGGGGCTCTGCTTCGAGCGTGCGCCGAGTCGCCCTCCGGCGTTCAACGCCAAGTCTGGCGGGGCCTCAAGGCCGAGCCCCCTCCGGGGTTCGCTTCGCGAGCCTTGACCCGGCGGACGACTCGGCTTGCGAGCAGGGCGCAGGGCTCTCGACGGCGTAGGTCGGGTTTCAACCCGCCACGCTTAACCCCCTGGAAACCCGAGGCCGACGCTGTGCGCACGCATGCCGCACGCATGCGGGACCGTCGCAGGACGATCGCGGCATGTTCGGTGCACGCGCCGTGCACCGCAAGTGCACCGTTGCGGGACGGTTGCGGGACGCGATTCCGAGGCCCAGAGGCTCCGCTCACCCCCCCTCCCGAACCGTGGCCGAGAGCCCGCCATCCACCGGGATCGCCGCCCCCGTCACGTAGCTCGCCCGATCCGAGGCGAGCCACAACGCGCACTCCGCCACGTCCCAGGCCGTCCCCATCCGCCCCAAAGGCACCGACCCCGCCCGCCGCGCCCGCGCCGCCTCCATATCCTCCGCCCCCGCATAGGCCTTGGCCAAGGTCGTCGCGATCCGAGGCGTGTCGATCAGCCCCGCCACGATCACGTTGGCCCGGATCCCATGCGGCGCTTCTTCGACGGAGATCAATCGAATCAGATGGTTGAGCCCTGCCTTCGTCGCCCCATAGGCGAGATGCGGGTAGCCCGGCCAGCGGATCGAGGCGATGGTCGAGGTCGCCAGGATCACCCCGCGCTCCGCCTCCCGCATCGCCGGCAGCGCCGCCTGCGCCGCCACGTGCACGGAGGTCAGGTTCGCCTCGGCGAACCTCGCGAAGGCCTCTGCCGAGGTCTCCGCCCCCGGCCCCGCCTGGCCGAGCCCCACGTTGCAATGCAGAATATCGAGCCGTCGCAGGCGCTTGGCCGTGCCCCCCACCAGCTCGGCCAGCGCCTCCCGGTCCAGCACGTCCACCTCCGCCGGCGTCACCGAGCCCTCCGCACCCGTCGCCGCGACCTCCCGCGCCGTCTCCTCCGCAGCCTCCAGCGATCGGTCGGCGGCCACCACCGTCGCGCCGGCCGCGGCGTAGCGCTGGCACAGCGCCTTGCCGATGCCCCAGCCCGGGCCGATGGACCCGGCGCCGAGCACCAGCGCCGCCCGTCCCTCCAGATCGCGCGGAACCGGCGCCGTCGGCGGCCCGGCCTCGGCCGCGCGATCGGTCATGGCGCCTGCGCCGCACCGATGAGCTGCGCGCGGAACATCGCCACATTGGCGATCAGGCCCGGCAGCAGCCATTGAAAAAGCCGAACGACCTCAAGCACCTCTGCCGCCGGCGCATCGGTCCGAGCGGCCTCGATCAGCGCCGCGGGAGAAAGCCCGCCCGGATCGGGCAGGGCCCGCGCCAAGGCCGTCGCCCGCTCATGCAGCCGGTCGACGGCCCGCCCGTAGGCGGGATCGTCCAGAATCGGGTCGAGCCCGTCCCAGGCCAGAGCGAACGCGGTCGGCCAGCGGGCGTAGGCGCGGTAATCGGTGTTGACGAAGGGCAGGCCGAGGCGGGTCTTCACCCGCTCGTAAAGGGCGCGCGTCGCTTCCGGCGCGTGATGCGCCTCCATCAAGACCAGCCGGGCCCCGGGCGCGGCGGGACCGTGGCGCCCTTCGAAGGGCGCGGCCTCCGCCCCGCCGGCGGCGACCTCCCCTTCGAGGCGAAGCCGCGCCAGCGTCGCGGTCAGCAGGTAAGGCATGTTGCCATGCGAAAACACCTCGATCAGCGCGCGGATCTCCTCGATCTCGGCCAGCGCGTAGCCGGCTTGGCGCAGGGCCGGGACGATCGGCGCCGGGGCGAAGGCCGCGGCCTCCGCCTCCGCCTGCGCGCGCAAGGCCGCGCAGGCCTCGACGAAGGCGCGGGACCGCGCGAGCGGCGCGAGACCGCGCCAGAGCGTCGCCCAGAACGTCGGATAAGCCGCGAAGGCCATGGTCACGACGCCCATCCACGGGACCTGGAAGGCGGTCTTGGTCTGCTCGTAGATCGCCTTCAGCGCCGGGTCCGCCAGGTGCTCGGGCGTCGGGCGGAGGGGCGGCGGCGGGTCGGGCTTGAGGCGAGGAAGCGGCGGGGGCATGGGAACCTGCGCGCGGTCTGGAACGGCCCGAGCCAGCCTGCCGGCGGCGCGCCCGCGACGCAACCGCGCGTCGGCGGGGCGAGGATCGTCGTCGCCGACGCGCCCGAGCCCCGGCGGAGCGGCCGCGGCGCCCGGCGTCAGGCCAGGGTCCAGACCTCCACCCGCCGGTCGAGGCCGCGGATCTCCTGCGGGTCGCGACGCTCGAGCCCCTCCAGCAGCGGGCCGCAGTCCGGTCCGGCCTGCCGCGCCCGCCGCACCGCCTCGTCCGTCGCCGCGAGAGTCGCGCCCAAGGGCCGGGTCAGCGCCTCCACCCGGCTGGCGACGTTCACCGTCTCGCCGATCACGGCGAATTCCAGCCGGTCGGCGCCGATGTCGCCCAGAACCGCCGCGCCGGTGTGCACGCCGAAGGAGGCGCGGATCGGCGCTTCGCCGCGCGCCGCGCGGTCCTCGTTCCAGGAGGCGACGCTGTCGATCATCGCCAGGGCGCAGCGCAGGGCGTCGGCGGCGTCGCGCTCCGACGCGACCGGGGAGCCGAAGGTCGCCATCAGGCCGTCGCCCAGATACTTGTCGAGCGTGCCGTCATGGC
Source organism: Pseudomonadota bacterium (assembly GCA_039025075.1). Lineage (GTDB taxonomy): Bacteria > Pseudomonadota > Alphaproteobacteria > Rhodobacterales > Rhodobacteraceae > Albimonas. The sequence goes on from JBCCPD010000131.1 coordinate 6,330, forward strand.
GAAACACCTCCGTCTCCATGCGCCTGTGGAACTCCCGCAGGTCGTCGATCACTTCGGCCGGATCGCGCCCCTCGGTCAGACGGGTGAAGCCGACGATGTCGACGAACAGCACGGCCACGTTCTGGGTGCGCACGCGCTTGAGCGGCTCGTCGTTGCTCGACAGCTCCTCCACCACGTTGGGCGAGAAATAGCGCGCGAGGTTCGCCCGCTCCCGCTCCAGCCCCGCATGGGACATCAGCAGCCGGGCGGAGCGGCGCTGCGCCGTCGCCAAGGTGCCGGCGATCAGCAGCATGACCACCGCCTCCTGCACGCGGATGAAGCCCTGAGAGGCATTTGGATCCAACAGGTCCGCCAGCGAGGCGCCGGAGCCGAAGGCCTGCCGCGTCGCCTCGGACAGCGCCGGATCGCGCGCTCCGAACAGCGCCACGAGGCCGAAGCCGCCCAGCCAGATCAGCGTGCCCATCACGCCCATGCCCCAGACCGTGCGCCAGTGATAGGCGAGCGTGGCGAAGGCGAGGAACAGGAGCAGATACTTGAAGGTGGCGAAGCGGTAGGCCATCGCCGTCGGCAGAGCCTCGTCGGACAGAGGGTTCGGCAGCAGCAGGAAAGCCGTCATGATCGCCAGATCTGCGACGATCAGAAAGACTTCGAGGCTGCTGCGTCCGACCCGGGCGACGCGGCGCTGCAGCCAGCCGTTGACGGCCAGCAGCGCGAGCATGCCGTGAAACCACAGCATCTCCCATCCCGGTCCGACCAAGGGCAGCATCACCGCGATCACCGCCAGGGCGATCCAGCGCGCGCGCAGGGCCAGGTCCATCCCTTCGCGCTTGTTGCGCGCCAGCGCCGCTTCGGCGAAGCGGGCGGCCGGCCCTTCGGGCGGCGCGTCGTCGGGCACGATGTCGAAGATGCGGCGCAGCAGGGGCGCGTCGCCTTGGGCGGAGGGCGCATCGCTCATCGGGGCGTCCTTTTGCGGTTCGGCCGGTTCGATGTTGCACGCGGCATCGGCGCGGTTCCGGCGCGGCCTTTTGGGCGCGGTCCTAGGCCCACGGGCCGACCAGGCTCGCCCGGACGGGCCGGAACGGTCTAGGCTCGTCGACGCGGCGCCGCGGACGGCGGGAGGCATCGGGATGCACGCAAAGGCGCGGGGAGCGCAAGACGCCGCCGCCGCGGGCCGGAGCGGCGCGCCGTGGCGAGGCGCGGCAGGCGCCGCGGGCGCCTTGATGCTTTGCCTGCTCGCATGGGGTTTCGCCGAGCATGCCTGGCGTCTGGGGGCGGACGGCTTGGCGGGGCGGGTCGAGGGGTCGCGCCTGGTGCATCGCGACCGGCCGCTGGCCACCGCGGCGGTCTTCTCCCACATGCTCGCCGGCGCGGCGCTGAGCGTGCTGGCGCCGCTGCAGCTGATCGGCGCGGTTCGGCGGCGTTGGCCGGCGGCGCATCGCTGGACGGGGCGCGCGACGGCGCCGCTCGCGCTGTTCTGCGCCGCGGCGGGGGGCGTCTACATCCTATCGGCGGGAACCGTCGGCGGGCTCTGGATGGACCTGGGCTTCGGAACCTACGGCGCGCTTCTGGGCTTGAGCGCCGTCCGCGCCTGGCAGGCGGCTCGGGCCCGCCGGTTCGCGCAGCATCGCGAATGGGCGCTGCGCTTGGTCGTGCTGGCGCTGGGAAGCTGGCTCTACCGCGTCCACTACGGACTGTGGGAGCTGGCGACGGGCGGTCTGGGCCGGGCCGACGACTTCACAGGCGCGTTCGACCGGGTGCAGGTTTGGGCGTTCTTCCTGCCCTACCTGGCGGCGTTGGAGTGGAGGTTCCGGCGCGAGCGGCGGCGGGGACGCGCCGCCGCCGCAGGGTCCGAGCGTCAGGCCTGAGAGCGCTGGCGCACGATGGCGGCGACGCCGAAGGCGCTGAGCAGGAGCGGCAGACCGAAGGGAACGGGCACGACGCCCGGGTCGCCGACGTCGCGTGGCGGCACGTCCTTGAAGACCTGCAGGGAGTCGACCTTGAACTGGTCGGTGCTGAAGAACCGGGAATCCGGGGCGATGTAAAGCCACTGAAACAGCGTATCGTCTGCGAAGACGAACGGGTTGCCACCGGTGTTGTTGGCGATGCGCGTGAAGTTCACGTTGTCGGTCGAACCGAACAGATCGTACGAGTCATTGAGATCGAAATTGGACATGCCGATGGATACCAGTTCCACCTCCATGCCGAAGTCGAAGCCGATGAACTCGCTTTCCGCGCTCGAAAAGAAATCGCCGGTGTTGTCCAGCCTGTTCGGCGCCCCATCGCCGAAATAAGTCACGGCCAGCCCCTGGTTGGGCCCGGAGGTGTCTTGGACCAGTCGCAGGCCGAAGACGTCGCCCGGCGTGCGAACCCCAGCGACGACATCCACTTCGAAGAGCGTGTCGGACGC
>JBCCPD010000132.1:0-8724 GCA_039025075.1 Pseudomonadota bacterium
CCCGGCGCCCCCGCTCTTCCACTGCGCCGCCGGCCGCGCCGGCGCCTGCGCCCTGCCCTCCGCCTGCGCGGCGCGCCCGCCCGGCCCCGCCGCGCCGGCGCGCGACGCGCGCCGATGTCCGCGACCGCGGACATGCAGGCTCTGCCGAGCCTGCGCGCGGCTCCGCGCTCCGCCCCTGAGGCCCGGTCCCTTGCGTCGACGCCGGGCCGGGCCCACAACCGCGCCATGGCCCGCAAACCCGCCGCCTACCGCTGCACCGCCTGCGGCTCGACCCATACCAAATGGGCCGGCCGCTGCGACGCCTGCGGGGCCTGGAACACGCTGGAAGAGGATGTCGGCCTTTCCGAAGGCGCCGGCCCCGCCGCCCTCGGCGCGGCGCGCGGCAAGACCGTCGCCCTCTCCTCCCTGTCCGGCGAAGAGCCGGCCCCGCCCCGCACGCCGGCCGGCGTGGCGGAGCGCGACCGCGTCCTCGGCGGCGGCCTGGTCCCCGCCTCCGCCGTCCTGGTGGGAGGCGACCCGGGCATCGGCAAATCCACCCTTCTTCTGCAGGCCGCCGCCGCCTTCGGCCGCGCGGGGGCCGGCGCCCTCTACGTCACCGGCGAGGAAGCCTCCGCCCAGGTCCGAATGCGCGCCGCGCGCCTGGGCCTCGCCGAGGCCCCGGTCCGCCTCGCCGCCGAGACCAACCTGCGAGACATCCTCACGACCCTCGAGGCCGAGCGCCCCGCCGTCGCGATCATCGACTCCATCCAGACCATGTGGCTCGACACCGTCGGCTCCGCCCCCGGCTCCGTCTCCCAGGTCCGCGCCGCCGCGCACGAGCTGACCACCTTCGCCAAAAAGCGCGGCGCCGCGGTGATCCTCGTCGGCCACGTCACCAAGGAGGGCCAGATCGCCGGCCCCCGCGTGGTCGAGCACATGGTCGACACCGTCCTCTACTTCGAAGGCGAGCGCGGCCACCCCTTCCGCATCCTGCGCGCGGTGAAGAACCGGTTCGGGCCGGCGGACGAGATCGGCGTCTTCGAGATGACCGGCCGCGGCCTCGCTCAGGTCGAAAACCCCTCGGCCCTGTTTCTTTCCGAACGCGGCGAAGAAACCCCCGGCGCCGCCGTCTTCGCCGGAGTCGAGGGCACCCGCCCCGTCCTCGTCGAAATCCAGGCCCTCGTCGCCCCCTCCCCGCCCGGCACGCCCCGGCGCGCGGTCGTCGGGTGGGACAGCGCCCGCCTCGCCATGATCCTCGCGGTGCTGGAGGCGCGGGCCGGCGTCGCCCTCTCCGGCCACGACATCTATCTCAACGTGGCGGGCGGCTTGAGGGTCTCCGAACCCGCCGCCGACCTCGCCGTGGCCGCCGCGCTCCTCTCCGCCGCCGCCGAAAAACCGCTTCCCGCCGACGCGGTGGTCTTCGGCGAGATCTCCCTCTCCGGCGCCGTCCGCCCCGTCCCCCAGGCCGACCAACGCTTGCGAGAGGCGCGAAAGCTGGGCTTCTCAGCCGCCCTGGCCCCCGCCCCTCCGCGCGCCCGCTCCGACCCAGGGGCCCAGTCGACGCGCGCGGCGAATTCAGGCATGACGGTGACGCGAATCGAGGATGTCGCCGCCCTCGCCGCCCGGCTGATGCCGGAGGCGCGGGGCTGAAGCGGCGCCCGGGCGCGCGACGGGCAGGCGGAGCGGACGGCGGAGACCTCAGAGGATGGAATTCACGATCGCGGACGGCGCGGTGGCGGGCGTCCTGCTGCTCTCGGGCGTGCTGGCCTGGTCCCGCGGCTTCGTACGCGAGGCGCTGAGCATCGGCGGCTGGATCCTCGCCGCCTTCGCCGCGCTCTACATCGCCCCTTGGCTCGATCCGCTGCTGCGCGAAGCGCCGGTGATCGGCGGGTTCCTCTCCACCTCCTGCTCGCTGGCCAAGCTCGCCGCCTTCTCGGTCGGCTTCGCCGGCGCCCTCATCGTCATCTCCATCTTCACGCCGCTGCTGTCCAACGCCGTGGAGGACAGCGTCCTCGGCCCTCTGGACAAGGCCGCCGGCTTTCTCTTCGGCGTGGCGCGGGGCCTCGTTCTCGTGACGGTGGCCTACCTTCTCTACCTCGTTATCGAAGTCGAACCCGTTGCCGCGATCGACAACGCCGTCAGCATCGGATTGATCGACGACGCCGCCACCGCTCTGCAGGCGAGCCTCCCCTCCACCATCCCAGAGTGGATCATGCGCCCCGTCAACGGCCTGATGGCGGAATGCGGCGGCGTCCCTCTGCTCAGCGGCGAGCCTGCGACGGAATAAGGACGGCCGCGCCACGTCGTTTTCATGACAGATCGGCACCCCGGCCCTATACTCCGGACGAGCGCGATGGAGGCTGCCCCATGATGCACCCGTTCGACGGCCTCGACGACGACAAGCTGCGCGAGGAATGCGGTCTCTTCGGGGTTTTCGGGCTGGCCGACGCGGCGACCTTCACGGCCCTCGGCCTCCACGCCCTGCAGCATCGCGGTCAGGAAGCGGGCGGCATCGCCACCTGGTGCGAGGAGAAGGGCTTCAGCGTCGTCAAGCGCATGGGCTACGTGCGCGACAACTTCACCTCCGAAGACACCATGAGCCAGCTGCCCGGCCGCAACGCCATGGGCCATGTGCGCTACTCGACCTCGGGCGACAAAGGCCAAACCGCCCTGCGCGACGTGCAGCCGCTCTACGCCGATTTCGCCACCGGCGGCTTCGCCGTGGCCCATAACGGCAACCTGGTGAACGCCGAAAGCCTCAAGCGCGACCTGATCGAGCGAGGCTCGCTGTTCCAAAGCTCCTCCGACACCGAAGTCATCGTCCACCTCATGGCCCGCAGCTTCCACCGCGCCGCGCCCGAGCGGATGAAGGAGGCGCTGCGCCGCGTCGAAGGCGCCTTCAGCGTCATCGGAATGAGCCGCGAGCAGATGATCGGCGCCCGCGACCCCCTCGGGATCCGCCCCCTTGTCCTGGGCCGCCTCGGCGACGGCTGGATCCTCGCCTCCGAAACCTGCGCCCTCGACATCGTCGGCGCGTCCTTCGAGCGGGAGATCGAACCGGGCGAGATGGTCATCATCGACGCCTCCGGCATCGAAAGCTGCCGCCCGTTCGAGGCCGCGCCCTCCCGCTTCTGCATCTTCGAGCACGTCTATTTCTCGCGCCCCGACAGCATCCAAGGCGGCATGCCGGTCTACGAATCGCGCCGCCGCATCGGGGTTGAGCTGGCCAAGGAGGCGCCGGTCGAAGCGGACCTGATCTGCCCCGTCCCCGACAGCGGCACGCCCGCCGCGATCGGGTTTTCCCAGCAATCGGGCGTCCCCTTCTCCATGGCCATCGTGCGCAACCAATATGTGGGCCGCACCTTCATCGAGCCGACGGATCAGATCCGCAACATGGGCGTGCGCCTCAAGCTCAACGTAAATCGCGCCCTGGTGAAGGGCAAGCGCGTGGCCCTCGTGGACGATTCCGTCGTGCGCGGCACGACGTCCCGGAAGATCAAGGAGATGGTGCTCGACGCCGGCGCCTCCGAAGTCCACTTCCGCATCGCCTCCCCGCCGACCGCCTGGCCCTGCTTCTACGGCGTCGACACGCCCGACCGCGAAAAACTGCTCGCGGCGTCGATGTCCGAAGAGGAGATGCGCGACCATCTGGGCGCCGACTCCCTGCGCTTCGTCAGCCTCGACGGGCTCTACCGCGCCTTGGGCGAGGCTCAGGGCCGCGACCCCGCCAGCCCGCGCTACTGCGACGCCTGCTTTTCCGGCCAATACCCCGTCTCCCCGTCCGACATGCTGGAGCAGGGGCGCATCGAGCTGGCCACCGCCGCCGAATAGCTCCCGACGTCCGCCCCCTGAGCCGCGATGCGCCGAACGGGGGCGTCGAACCCCCGTCCGCCGCGGCCCCGCTTCGCGCGGCCCGTCCGCCTCGACCGTTGGCGCTTGCGACCGCCGCCGCGCCATGGCACGCCGCCTTGCATGTCGAGCCTCCCCGACCTCAGCGGACGCGTCGCCCTCGTCACCGGCGCCTCCCGCGGCCTGGGCCGCGCCATGGCCGAGGCGCTCGGCGCCGCGAGGGCGGAGGTCATCGCCGTCGCCCGAACCTCAGGCGGGCTGGAGGAGCTGGACGACGCCATCCAGGCCGCAGGCGGTCCGCGCGCCACTCTGACGCCGCTGGACGTGACCGAGGACGACGGCCTCGCCAATCTCGGCCTCGCGCTCCATGGCCGCTGGGGCCGCATCGATCTTCTGGTGCACGCCGCCGCCCATGCCGGCCCGCTTTCCCCGGCCGAGCATGTGGACCCGAAGGTCTGGGACCGCTGCTTCGCCGTCAACGCGCGCGCCGTCTCGCGGATCATCGCCGTGACCGAGCCGCTGCTGCGCGCCGCCCCGCGCCCCCGCGCCGTCTTCTTCGAAGACCGCTGGAACCGCGGCCCCTTCCACGGCGCCTACGCCGCCTCCAAGGCCGCCGGCCAGACCGCGTGGGAGGCCTGGGCCGCCGAAAGCGCCCGCAAGCCCCTGCAGGTCCTCGCCCTCGCCCCGCCCCCCATGGCCACCGCCCTGCGCGCCCGCTTCCACCCGGGCGAGGACCGCGCCAAGCTGACCCGACCGGCCGAGGCGGCGGCCGCCCTGATGCCGGAGCTGACCGCATGATCGGCCATGTCGTCTCCGTGGCCCGCGACGCAGGCCACCGCTTCTCCAAGCCCCTGCAGGACCGCATCCGCCTGCTCGAAGGCCTCGGCGTCGAAGGCGACGCCCATTGCGGCGAAACCGTAAAGCACCGATCCCGCGTGCGGATCGACCCGACCGTCCCGAACCTGCGCCAGGTGCACCTGATCCCGCAGGAGGTGCTCGACGAGCTGGCCGAGGCCGGCTTCGACGTCGCCCCCGGCGCCTTGGGCGAGAACGTTCTGACCCGCGGCCTCGACCTGCATGCCCTGCCGACCGGAACCCACCTGCGCTTCGCCGGCGGCGCGGAGGTCGAGCTCACCGGCCTGCGCAACCCTTGCTACCAGATCGACGCCTTCAAGCCCGGCCTCCTGGCCCGCGTCCTGCGCCGCACCGACCTAGGGCTGGAGCTGCGCGGCGGCGTGATGTCGGTGGTCCGCGCCGGCGGGGACGTCGCGCCCGGCGACGCCATCGAAGCGTCCCTCCCCGATGGCCCCCGCAAGGCGCTGGAGCGGGTCTGACCTCGCCGCTCGACCCTCGCCCCAAAAGCGCCCGCGGCCCGCGGGGCGCCTCGTCCCATCGGCCCGCCCGCGCCGCCCAAGGCGCCAGGTCCCGCCGCCCCGCTCCTCCCTCCGGAAAAACGCCGTCCCGATCCCGGCGCGCCGGGGAGGGCGGGCGGGAGGCGGGCCGGGATCGGGGCCTCCTGCGCCCGGCCGGGCCGGCTTCCGCCGCGCCGTCCGACGCGCTAGGCAGGCCCATGTCCCGACCCTTGCTCGACAACCGCCGCGCCCGCCGCCTGTTCCTCGATCTGCACCTGCTGCTGCGCGCCGAAAGCGGGCCAGGCGCCGGCGCCGACCTCGAAGGCGTGCTGAACGATCTGGGCTTCGTGCAGGTCGACAGCGTCGACACCCTCGCCCGCGCCCATGACCTCATCCTCTGGTCCCGCCGCGGCCGCTACCGCCCCAAGGCGCTGCAATCGCTCGTCGCCCGCCGCCGCTCCGCCTTCGAGCACTGGACCCACGACGCCTCCGTCATCCCCATGCCGTTCCACCCCATGTGGCGCCTCAAGTTCGCCCGCGACGAGGCCCGGATGCGCGCCCGCTGGCCCGAGTTGCGCCGCGACGGCTGGCAGGCGGAGCTCGATACGGTCCTGCGCCATATCGCCGATCACGGCCCCGCCTGCTCCCTCGACGTGGGCGAGGACGAGCCCAAAGGCTCCCAGGGCTGGTGGGACTGGCATCCCTCGAAGACGGCGCTGGAGTTCCTGTGGCGCTCGGGCCGCCTCGCCGTCTGCCACCGCCGCGGCTTCCGCAAGTACTACGACCTGGCCGAGCGGGTGATTCCGCCCGAGCACCTCAACTCTCGCCGCAACGACGACGACATCGTCGACTGGGCCATGACCGCCGCTCTCGCCCGCCTCGGCTTCGGCACCAGCGGAGAGCTGGCCGGCTTCTTCGACATCGTCCCCAAAGAGGCCGGCAAGGCCTGGTGCGCCCAAGCCCTCGCCGACGGCCGCCTGATCGAGGTCGACATCGAAACCGCCGACGGCGCCCGCCGCCGCAGCTTCACCACCGAAGCGATGCTCGACCGCGCCGCGCAAACGCCTGAGCCGACCCAGCGCGTGCGCCTCCTCTCCCCTTTCGATCCCGCCTTGCGCGACCGGAACCGGGCCGAGCGCCTCTTCGGCTTCCACTACCGCATCGAGATCTTCGTGCCGGAGGCTCGCCGCCGCTATGGCTACTACGTTTTTCCAGTCATGCAGGGCGACCGCCTGATCGGCCGCATCGATGCCAAACGAGTCGAAAACCGGGTCGAAGCGCGCCGTTTCTGGCCCGAAGCGGGGGTGAAGATGAGCGCCCGCCGCCAAGCGGCGCTGTCGGCGGAGCTGGACCGAGTCGCCCGCCTCGCCGGGGCCGAGGAGGTCCGCTGGGTCTCCGCCTGAACGGCCGGCGCCCCCGCGCAGGTCTCACAAAGGGATCGCCGCGCCGTCCCTCCGGCTGTCCGCGGCCCCGTGGAGCACGCCCGTCTCAGGGTCCCGAGCGACGGCATGAATGCCGCCGCAGGGCATCGCGAAGGGCTCGATCGGGCGGATGTCGTGCCCGGCGGCCCGCAGACGCTCCACCGCCGCCACCTCGACCCGCCCCTCCAGATCCACGCGGCTCCCGTCCCACAACCGCGCCCGGGGCGCATCCACCGCCGCTTGCAGGTCGAGCCCGTAGACCTTGTGATGCACCAGCGCCTGGGCCTGGGTCTGCAGGATCCCGAAGCTGCCCGGCGTTCCCAGAGACAGCGCGAACCGCCCCTCGCGCAGCGAGATCGACGGGGCGAGGCACATGCCCAGCCGTTCCCCGCCCCTCAGAAAATTCGGCGAGGCCGGGTTCAGATCGCCCCAGTTGAGAAAATTGTTCAGGCACACGCCGGTCCCGGGGATCACCACGCCCGAGCCGTACATGGCGCCCAGGCTCTGCGTCAGACAGACGGCGTTGCCCTCGGCGTCGACGACGGAAAGCGAGGTGGTGTGCTCCCGCAGCTCCGCCTCCGGCTTCAATGGACCGGTGCCGAAGCCTTCGGTGCGCCCGCAGGTCGCCTCGGTCCCGTCCATGCGCGCCGCCAGAGCCTCGACCGAGTCGTCGCCGAGCAGCTCCAACGCCCTTTCAGGGCTGCATTTTCCGTTGCGTATGCGTTGCTCCGCCGCCAGCCGAACGGCTCGAAACACCCGGTCCAGATGCTCGGCCGACAGATGCGTCGCCCCTTCGAAACCCGTCGCCTCGAGCAGCCGCAACGTCAGCAGAAACTGGAACGACTCCGCCGGCGGCGGCGGGACGTGCACGTCCAGGCCCTGGAACCGGGCGCTCAGAGGCTCTTCCCAGAACGGCTGCGCCGAGGAGAGATCATCGAGGCTCAGGCAACCGCCCAAGGACCCCAGATGCTCCACCATCCGCCGCCCCAAAGGACCGCCGTAAAGGTATTCCGGCCCCTCCTGAGCGATCGCGCGCAGGGTCCGCGCGAGGTCCGGCTGGCGCAGGACCGCGTCCGCCGCGCCCCCCGCGCTGCCCTCCAAATACAGCTCCCGCCACGCCTGCCCGTAGCCGCGGGCGGCCCCGCGCTCCGTCATCGCCTTGAAGAAAGGCGAGGTCGCGAAGCCCTCTTCGGCATGCTCGATGGCCGGCACCAGCGCCTGAGCGAAGCTCAAGGCGCCCAATTCAGCCGAAAGAAACGCCCATCCGGCCAGATTTCCCGGCGGGCAGCTGGCCATGGCGCCCGTCACGACATCCGATTTCGCGACCTTGGAGGCGTCGAACGCCCTGGGAACCGGCGGATGGAAGTCGAGGCTGCGGACCTTACCGTTCTTCGCGGTGAAGACCGTGGCCATGCCGAGCCCCGCGAGACCCGACATGAAGGGCTCCACCACGTTCAAAACCGCCGCCATGGCGACCGCCGCATCGAAGGCGTTGCCGCCGTTCTGCAGCATCCGCACGCCCGCCAGGCTCGCCAATGGATGCGCCGAGGACGCCATTCCGCGCGTCCCCCGCACCGTCGGGCGGCCGTGAGAGTAGACGGGAGGACCTGAAAACGCCTCCGTCATGGGCTGGGAGAGGGCGGAGCCAGCGCCCAGCTCACCCCGTGCAGCGCGGTTTTCCCGCGCGAACGGCCGCGTTTTCGCATCGCCATGAGGCCTCCTCGCGCTCCACCCGAGGCGATTTCGGCACGAAAACCAAGCGAAAACCGCCTGCGCCGGACCGGTTTCGATCTCGATCCAGGCCATTTTCGAGCTTCGGAGGACCTGTTTCAGCCCCCCGGAGCCTCATCTTCACGTCGGTTTCACCCCCGGACGCCGGCCATCCAACGCCCGAAATCAGCGGAAACGGGGCTTGAAACCGCTCGATCTCGCGCGTCAGACCCCGGTTTCGGTGACGAATTTGGTCCGCAGGAAGGCCTCGATCCCTTCGATGCCGCCTTCCGAGCCGTATCCGGACTCGTTCACGCCCCCGAACGGCGTCTCAGGCGTCGAAACCACGACCGAATTCACCGCCAAAAGCCCGGTGTTCACGTTCTCCGCCAGCGCGTTCGCGGTCGCGCCGG
>JBCCPD010000133.1:0-8711 GCA_039025075.1 Pseudomonadota bacterium
CGGACGTCGCGGCCGGTCCAGACATTTTTCGCAAGCGAATGCGTTCAATTCGAACGGTCGATCCGCATCGACGGGGCGGCGGGGCTCGCCTAGCATCGTGGGTCATGAGCGAGGCGAGGCTGGAGCAGGACCCCCATGGCGGGCGCGCGCCGCGGCGCGAGCGCGTGCTGGAGGCCGCGCTGGGGCGCGAGCTGCGGGCGCTGAGGCGCCAGCAGGGGCTGACGGTGGCGGAGCTGGCGGCCAAGAGCGGGCTGTCGGGGGGCATGCTCTCGAAGATCGAGAACGGGCAGGCCTCGCCCTCTCTGACGACCTTGCAGACGCTGGCCGAGGCGCTGTCGGCGCCGATCACGGCGTTCTTCCGGGGCTTGGAGGAGACGCCGCCGGCGATGCATGTGCGGGCCGGAGAGGGGGTGGACGTGGAGCGGCGGGGGGCCCGGGCGGGGCATCAATACGCGCTGCTCGGGCATGCGGGATCGAACCGGTCGGGGGTGATCGTGGAGCCCTACATGATCACGCTGACCGCGGAGTCGGACGTTTTTCCGGCCTTCCAGCACGATGGGATGGAGTTCCTCTACATGCTGGAGGGGGCGGTGGACTACCGGCACGGGGACCGGGTCTATCCGCTGCGGCCGGGGGACAGCCTGTTCTTCGACGCGGATGCGCCGCATGGGCCCGAGGCTCTGGTGAGCCTGCCGGCGCGGTTCCTGTCGATCATCGCCTATCGGCGCGGGGGCGGCGGCGATGCCTCTGAGGAAACATAATTGAACGAGGGTTGCGCCGGGGCGCCGGTCTTCTAGGCTGGCGGCAAGCGCGAGAGGGCGGAGAGCGAGGCCATGTGCGGCATCATCGGACTGTTCCTGAAGGACCCGGCGCTGGAGCCGGAGCTGGGGGCGATGATGGCCGGGATGCTGGGTCAGATGACCGAGCGGGGGCCGGACAGCGCCGGCTTCGCGGTCTATGACGCGCGGGGCGGGGAGGCTCGGCTGACGGTGCGGGCGGAGGAGCCCGTCGCGTTCGAGGGGCTGGATGACGCGTTGGGGGAGGCCCTGGGGGCGCCGGTGTCGATGACGCTTCGGGCGACCCATGCGGTGCTGAGCGTGCCTGAGGCGCGCGCGGGGGAGGCTCGGGCGGCTTTGAAGAGTCTGCGGCCGGGGCTCGACGTGATGAGCTGGGGCGCGGCGATCGAAATCTACAAGGAGGTGGGGGCGCCTGGCGACGTTTCGGTCCGGTTCGGGCTCGACGGGATGCGCGGGACCCATGGGGTCGGGCATACGCGGATGGCGACGGAGAGCGCGGTGACGACGATGGGGGCGCATCCGTTCTCCACCGGGGCGGACCAGTGCCTGGTGCATAACGGATCGCTGTCGAACCACAATGCGCTGCGGCGGGAGCTGGTGCGGGAAGGGCGGGAATTCGAGACGGAGAACGACAGCGAGGTGGCGGCGGCCTACCTGACGGCGCGGATGGAGGAAGGGGCCGGACTAGGCGAGGCGCTGGAGATGGGGCTGAAGGACCTCGACGGCTTCTACACGTTCGTGGTGGGCACGCGGGACGGGTTCGGGGTGCTGCGCGATCCCGTCGCCTGCAAGCCGGCGGTGATGGCGGAGACGGAGCGCTACGTGGCCTTCGGCTCGGAGTACCGCGCGCTGGCGGACCTGCCCGGGATCGAGGCGGCCCGCGTATGGGAGCCCGAGCCCGCCACAGTCTATTTCTGGAGCCGCTGATGCCGGTGCTGGACCTCGAAGCGGAGGAGCTGCGGGCGGTGAACGCCCGGCTGCAGGCCGTGGCGGAGGGGTCGAACGAGACGGAGTGGGAGGTGCTGAACCCCCGGGGGCGGCATGCCATCGCGGTGGGGTTGGACGCCCCGCTGGAGGTCTCCATCGTCGGGCCGACGGGGTACTACTGCGCCGGCATGAACCAGCGGGCGACGGTGCGGGTGCGGGGGAACGCCGGGCCGGGGGTGGCGGAGAACATGATGTCCGGGACCGTCGTCGTGGAGGGGGATGCGAGCCAGTACGCCGGCGCCACCGGGCGCGGCGGGCTGCTGGTGGTGAAGGGCAACGCCTCGTCCCGCTGCGGGATCTCCATGAAGGGGATCGACATCGTGGTCGGCGGGAACGTGGGGCACATGAGCGCCTTCATGGGGCAGAAGGGGGACCTCGTGGTGTGCGGGGATGCCGGGGAGGCGCTGGGGGACTCCCTCTATGAGGCGCGGTTGTTCGTGCGGGGGGCGGCGCCGTCGCTGGGCGCCGACTGCGTCGAGAAGGAGATGCGGGCCGAGCATTTGGAGCGGGTGGCGGCATTGCTGCAGGCGGCGGAGATCGCCGCGCGGCCGGAGGCGTTTCGGCGGTATGGGTCGGCCCGGAAGCTCTACCATTTCGACATCGACAATGCGGGGGCTTACTGACGCCATGACCGAGAGAGACCCGCGCATCCCTCGGACCGAGCCTCGGCAGTCTTCGACCTTCAGCCGCGAGGTGAACGCCGAGATCCGGCGGGCGGCGGCGACCGGGATCTACGACATCCGCGGCGGCGGGGCGAAGCGACGGGTGCCGCATTTCGACGATCTGCTGTTCCTGGGGGCCTCGATTTCGCGATATCCGCTGGAGGGGTATCGGGAGCGCTGCGCGACGGACGTGGTTCTGGGCTCGCGGTTCGCGACGAAGCCGATCGAGCTCGACATTCCGATCACCATCGCGGGGATGTCCTTCGGGTCCTTGTCGGGGTCCGCGAAGGAGGCTTTGGGGCGCGGGGCGACGTTGGCCGGGACCTCGACCACCACCGGGGACGGGGGGATGACGGAGGAGGAGCGGGGGCATTCCGAGAAGCTGGTCTACCAGTACCTGCCGTCGCGCTACGGGATGAACCCGGACGATCTGCGGCGGGCGGACGCCATCGAGATCGTGGTGGGTCAGGGCGCAAAGCCCGGCGGCGGGGGGATGCTGCTGGGCCAAAAAATCAATCCGCGGGTGGCGGGGATGCGGGATCTGCCGGAGGGGATCGACCAGCGCTCGGCCTGCCGGCATCCGGACTGGACCGGGCCGGACGACATGGAGATCAAGATCCTCGAGCTGCGGGAGATCACGGGCTGGGAGAAGCCGATCTACGTGAAGGTCGGCGGCTCGCGGCCCTACTACGACACGGCGCTGGCGGTGAAGTCGGGCGCGGACGTGGTGGTGCTGGACGGGATGCAGGGGGGGACCGCGGCGACGCAGGACGTCTTCATCGAGCATGTGGGGATCCCGATCCTGGGGTGCATCCAGCCGGCGGTGCGGGCGCTGCAGGAGCTGGGGATGCATCGCAAGGTGCAGCTTGTCGTGTCGGGCGGCATTCGGACCGGGGCGGACGTGGCGAAGGCGCTGGCGCTGGGAGCCGATGCGGTGAGCCTCGGGACCGCGGCGCTGGTGGCGCTGGGGGACAACGACCCGAAATGGGAAGAGGACTATCGGCGGCTGGGGACCACGGCCGGGGCCTATGACGACTGGCACGAGGGCAACGACCCGGCCGGCATCTCCACCCAGGTTCCGGAGCTGGAGGCGCGGCTCGACCCGGTGGAGGGCGGTCGGCGGCTGGCCAACTACCTCAAGGTGCTGACGCTGGAGGCGCAGACGCTGGCGCGGGCCTGCGGCAAGAGCCACCTGCGCAACCTCGAGCCCGAGGACCTGTGCGCGCTGACGATCGAGGCCGCCGCGATGGCGCAGGTGCCGCTGGCGGGCACGGACTGGATCCCCGGCAAGCCCGGGCTGTGACTTAGGAGGGAGATCTCATGGCCACGGACCTCGCCAAGTTCGCCGAGAAGGCGGGCGTGAAGTTTTTCCTGGTGTCCTACACGGACCTGTTCGGGGCGCAGCGGGCGAAGCTGGTGCCCGCGGCCGCCATAGGAGGGATGCAGGCGGACGGGGCGGGGTTCGCGGCCTTCGCGAGCTGGCTGGACAGCTCTCCGGCCGATCCGGACATGCTGGCGGTTCCGGATCCGGAGACCGCGGTGCAGCTGCCCTGGAAGCCGGAGGTGGCGTGGGTCGCCGCCAACCCGATGATGGAGGGGGAGGAGGTCGCGCAGGCGCCTCGGAACGTGCTGCGCGCGCAGATCGCGAAGGCGGCCGAGAAGAAGCTGCAAGTGAAGACCGGGGTGGAGGCGGAGTTCTTTCTGCTGCTGCCGGACGGGTCGGACATCTCGGACCCGGCGGATATCGCCGAAAAGCCCTGCTACGATCAGCAGGCGTTGATGCGGCGGTACGACGTCGTCGCGGAGATCTGCGGCTACATGCTCGATCTGGGCTGGGGGCCTTATCAGAACGACCATGAGGACGCGAACGGGCAGTTCGAGATGAACTGGGAGTTCGCGGATGCGTTGACGACGGCGGACCGGCACTCGTTCTTCAAGTTCATGGTCAAGTCGGTGGCCGAGAAACATGGGCTGCGGGCGACCTTCATGCCCAAGCCCTTGGAGGACGTGACGGGGAACGGGTGCCACGTCCATGTCTCCGTCTGGAAGGGGAAGAAGAACGCCTTCGCGGACGGGAAGGATGAGCTGGGGCTGAGCGCGCAGGGGTACAACTTCCTCGGCGGAATCATGAAGCACGCGCAGGGGATGACGGCGGTCACGAACCCCACCGTGAACAGCTACAAGCGGCTGAACGGGGCGATGACGCGCTCCGGCGCGACATGGTCGCCGAACACCGTGACGTGGTCCGGGAACAACCGCACGCACATGGTGCGGGTGCCCGATGCGGGGCGGTTCGAGCTGCGTCTGCCGGATGGAGCCGCCAACCCCTACCTGCTGCAGGCGGCGGTGATCGCGGCGGGGCTCGACGGGTTGGAGACGGAGGCGGATCCCGGCAAGCGGCGGGACAACGATATGTACGCGGAGCCCGAGAAGGCGCGGGGGGCTCCGGTGCTGCCGCTGAACCTGCTGGACGCGCTGCGGGCCTTCGACAAGGACAAGGCGTTGAAGGCGGCGATGGGGGAGGCGTTCTCGGCCGCGTACCTGAAGCTGAAGACCCAAGAGTGGAAGAGCTTCAAGGCCCACTTGTCGGAGTGGGAGAAGCGGACCACCCTCGACATCTGATCTTTTTTTCCGGGGGGGCCGCGCCCCTCCGCACGACACGGAGAGACCCCGCCATGCACCAGTTCTGGATCGATCGCGGGGGCACGTTCACGGATATCGTCTGCCGGCGGCCCGACGGCTCCATCGAGACGCACAAGCTGCTGTCCGAGAACCCCGAACAGTACCGAGACGCCGCCGTGCAGGGCATCCGCGACCTGCTGGGCGTGGCGAAGGGCGAGCCGATCCCGCCCGGCAGCATCGAGGCGGTGAAGATGGGCACCACCGTCGCCACCAATGCGCTGCTGGAGCGCAAGGGCGACCGGACGCTGCTGCTGATCACCGAAGGCTTCGGAGACCTGCTGCGGCTGGGCTGGCAGACGCGGCCGACGCTGTTCGACCTGCATATCCGGCTGCCGGAGCTGCTGTACGAGCGCGCGGTGGAGGTGGCGGAGCGGCTGGACGCGCAGGGCGAGGTGATTTCGCCGCTGGACGAGGCGGGGGCGCGTGAAGCGTTGCGGGCGGCGAAGGCAGAAGGGATCGACAGTGTCGCGATCGCCTTCATGCATGGGTATCTGAACCCCGAGCATGAGGCTCGGGTCGCGGCGATCGCGGCCGAAGAAGGGTTCGGGCAGATCAGCGTTTCGCATCAGATCTCCCCGCTGATGAAGCTGGTGAGCCGCGGGGACACGACCGTGGTGGACGCGTATCTCTCGCCGATCCTGCGGCGCTACGTGAACCAGGTTTCGGACGAGCTGGGCGGGGACGCCGACGGTTCCGAGGGCGCCCGGCTGATGTTCATGCAGTCCAACGGCGGACTGACGGACGCGCGGCTGTTCCAGGGCAAGGACGCCATTCTGTCGGGGCCCGCGGGGGGCGTCGTGGGGATGGTCAAGACCGGGGAGCTGGCGGGGTTCGACCGGCTGATCGGCTTCGACATGGGCGGGACCTCGACCGACGTGTGCCACTATGCGGGGACCTATGAGCGGTCGTTGGAGACCGAGGTGGCGGGCGTACGGATGCGTGCGCCGATGATGAACATCCATACGGTGGCGGCGGGCGGCGGCTCGATCCTCTTCTACCGGGACGGGCGGTTCCAGGTGGGGCCGGAGAGCGCGGGCGCGGACCCCGGCCCGGCCTGCTATCGCCGCGGCGGGCCGCTGACGGTGACGGACTGCAACGTGATGCTGGGCAAGCTGCAGCCGAAGCATTTTCCGGCGGTGTTCGGGCCGGAGGCGGATCAGCCGTTGGACGCCGAGGTGGTGAGGAAAAAATTCGAGGCGCTGGCGAAGGAGATCGCCGAGGCGACCGGCGAGGACGTGCGCACGCCCGAGGACCTTGCCGAGGGCTTCCTGCGCATCGCGGTCGAGAACATGGCGAACGCGATCAAGAAGATCTCGGTGCAGCGGGGCTACGACGTGACGCGCTACACGCTGCAGTGCTTCGGGGGCGCCGGGGGGCAGCATGCCTGCCTGGTGGCCGACGCGCTGGGGATGGAGACGGTGTTCGTGCATCCCTATGCCGGCGTGCTGTCTGCCTACGGGATGGGGCTGGCGGAGATCCGGGCGCTGCGGGAGCGGCAGTTCGAGCGACCCTTGGCCGATCTGGCCGAGGCCGAGACGGTGCTGGCGGAGATGGGCGCGGAGGCCGCCGAGGAGGTGGCCAAGCAGGGCGTGCCGGAGGGAGACATCCGGCTCGAGCGGCGGGCGCATCTGCGCTATCGCGGCTCTCATCAGTCTTTGGAGGTGGAGTTCGGCGACGAGGCGGCGCTGCGCGAGGGCTTCGATGCGGCGCACAAGGCGCGCTACGGGTTTTCGGGCGGCGATCGCGAGCTGATCTTCGAGGCTCTGGCGGTGGAGGCCGTCGGCGGCGCGACGGAGGTGGCGGACGAGGCCGGCGCGCTGGTCGAGGGCTCGCCGGAGCCCGTGGATCGGATCGAGGCGGTCATGGCGGGGGAGCGCGGGACCGTGCCGCTCTACGATCGCGACGCGATGGCGCCGGGGCAGGCGGTGGACGGGCCGGCGGTGATCAAGGAGCCGACCGGGACCAACGTGATCGAGCCCGGCTGGCGGGCGGAGCTGAACGCGTTTGGCCACCTGATCCTGACCCGCGTCGTGCCGTTGGAGCGGCAGGAGGCCGTCGGGGCCAAGGCGGACCCGGTGATGCTGGAGGTGTTCAACAACCTCTTCATGTCCATCGCCGAGCAGATGGGCGCGACGCTCGCCAACACCGCCTACTCGGTGAACATCAAGGAGCGGCTGGATTTTTCGTGCGCGCTCTTCGATCCGGACGGCGGGCTGGTGGCGAACGCGCCGCATGTGCCGGTGCATCTGGGGTCGATGTCCGAGAGCATCCGGACCATCATCCGGCTGAACCCGGACATGAAGCCGGGGGACGTCTTCGTGCTGAACGCGCCCTTCAACGGGGGGACGCACCTGCCGGACGTGACGGTCATCACTCCGGTCTTTGGGGACGAGGGGACGGCGCTGTTCTACGTGGCCTCTCGCGGGCATCACGCCGACATCGGCGGCAAGACGCCGGGCTCGGCGCCGCCGGACTCTTCGAGGATCGAGGAGGAGGGCGTGCTGATCGACAACTTCAAGATGATCGACGGCGGGGAGTTCCGGGAGGCGGAGACGCGCGCGCTTCTGGCCTCGGGCGAGTATCCCTGCCGGAACATCGAGGAGAACATGGCCGACCTCGCCGCGCAGGTGGCGGCGAACGAGACTGGCGTGCGCGAGGTCAAGAAGATGATCGCGCAGTTCGGGCTGGAGGTGGTGCACGCCTACATGCGCCACGTGCAGGACAACGCAGAGGAATGCGTGCGGCGCGTGATCTCCGCCCTCAAGGACGGGTCCTACGACTACGAGCTGGACAACGGGGAATTCATCCGGGTTGCGATCCGAGTGGATCACGAGCGGCGCGAGGCGGAGATCGACTTTTCCGGGACGGCGGAGCGGAACCCCTACAACTACAACGCGCCGCTGGCGGTGTGTCATGCGGTGGTGCTGTACGTGTTCCGGACGCTTGTGGGGTCGCCGATCCCGCTGAACGAAGGGTGCTTCAAGCCGCTGCGGGTGATCGCGCCCGAGGGCTCGATGGTCAATGCGCAGTATCCGGCGGCAGTGATCGCGGGGAACACGGAGGTGTCTCAGCTGGCCTGCAACGCGCTGATGGGCGCGCTGGGGGCGATGGCGGGGTCTCAGGCGACGATGAACAACTACGTCTGGGGCAACGACCGGCTGCAGAACTACGAGACGATATGCGGGGGGACCGGCGCGGGGCCGGACTTCGACGGCTGCGATGCGGTGCAGACGCATATGACCAACACGCGCGGCACGGACCCGGAGGTGCTGGAGTTCCGTTTTCCCGTGCGGCTGGAGGAGTGGTCGATCCGCCGCGGCTCCGGCGGGAAGGGCGCGCATCGGGGCGGGGACGGGTGCACGCGCAAGATGCGGTTCCTGGAGGGGATGACGGTGACCACGCTGTGCTCGCATCGGCGGGTGGCGCCGTTCGGCGTGGACGGGGGCGAGCCGGGGGACGTGGGGCGCGAGTGGATCGAGCGGGCGGACGGGACGCGGGTCGAGCACAAGGGGAACGATCAGAACGAGATCTTTCCTGGCGATCTCTTCGTGATGGACACGCCGGCGGGCGGCGGCTTCGGCCG
>JBCCPD010000134.1:0-8683 GCA_039025075.1 Pseudomonadota bacterium
CCGCCGCCTCTCATGGCATCGCGATCGGGCGGGTGCCCGCTTACTCGCCCTATGCGGTCGCCGAGCACACGCTCGCTTTGATCCTCACGCTCAACCGCAGGATGCATCAAGCCTATAATCGCGTCAGGGAGGGCAACTTCGCGCTCGACGGCCTCCTGGGCTTCGATCTGCATGGCAAGACCGCCGGCATCGTCGGAACCGGCAAGATCGGAGCGACGGTCGCGCGGATCCTGCACGGCTTCGGCTGCCATCTGCTCGCGGCGGACCCGGAGCCGAACCCGGCCTGCGTCGAGCTGGGAGCGCGCTACGCTCCTTTGGAGGAGCTGCTGGAGCGAAGCGACCTGATCACCCTGCAGTGTCCGCTGACGCCGCAGACTCATCACCTGATCGATGGCGATGCGATCGCGCGCATGAAACCCGGGGTCATGCTGATCAACACCAGCCGCGGCGCCGTGGTCGACGCCGCCGCGCTGATCGTCGGGCTGAAGGAGGGACGTATCGGCAGCGTCGGTCTCGACGTCTACGAAGAGGAAGCGGACCTGTTCTTCGAGGATTTGTCGCAAACCTTCATTCGCGACGACGTCTTCGCGCGGCTGCTGACCTTTCCAAATGTTCTGATCACCGGTCACCAAGCGTTCTTCACGCATGAGGCCTTGACCGCGATTGCCGAAACGACCCTGGCCAACATCGCCGCCTTCGAGCGAGACGGCGTGCCGATCCACCCGGTTCCGGCGCCGGCCGACGACTAAGCCATGTCGGCCCTTCTGGCGGCCGCGCCGCTGGCCGTGATTCTGGTCGGCATGGGCGTTCTGGGCCGGTCGGCCATCGTCGCGGGCGCCGCAGGGCTGGCGCTCGCGCTTTTAGTGACTTTCCTGACCTTAGCGCCCGAGGCTTCCGACGCCGCGGCGCTTCTCATCGGCGTCGGCGCCGAGGCTCTGCACTCGACCGTCGAAATTCTCTGGATCGTCTTGCCGGCTCTGGCGATCCACGAAGTTCAGCGGAACGCCGGCGCGATCGACCGCATCCGGGACGTGCTCACGTCCCTGACGGAAGACCGCCGATCCCAAGCTTTGCTGATCGCCTGGTTCTTCGGGCTGTTCATGGAGGGCGCGGCCGGCTTCGGCACGCCCGTGGCGCTGGCGGCACCGTTGCTGACCGGTCTGGGCTACGCCCCGGTCCGAGCGGTGGTGATGGCGCTGCTGGGCCATGCGGCCGGCGTGTCCTTCGGCGCCATCGGCACGCCGGTGCTCGCCCAGGCCGCGATCGCAGGGGTCGGCGGGGGGGAGATCGCCATTCGCACGGTCGCGCTGCATGCGGTCTGCGGACCTATCCTGTTGCTTGCGCTGGCGCGGCTGGCGGACGACGCCGCCTTGTCCCGCAGGGATGTCGGACGCGCCGGCGCCGCGGCGCTGTGCTTCTTTCTGCCATCCCTTGGTCTCGCCTGGGCTGCAGGGCCGGAACTGCCGACCTTGGGCGGCGCTTTGATCGGCGCAACTGCGTTCGTGGCGCTGCTTCGTCCCCGCGGAGCCGGCGCCCTGTCCGTTCGCCAGCTGTCGTTGGACCTCGGGCCATACGCCGTCATCCTCGCAGCGGTGCTGCTGTCGCGGCTGATCGGTCCGGTGCGGGACGCCCTGCGGTCGGTTTCGCTGGGCTGGTCGCTCGATGGGGGGTTCGCAGGCACTTTCGAACCCCTGTACCACCCCGGCGGCGTTCTGCTTCTGGGCCTGACGTTCGGAGCCGTCGCCTTCGGGCGAGGGGCGGCGGCGCCCGCCGCCCTTCTGGCCGCCGGGCGTCGTCTCGCACCGGTCGCGGCGGCGCTGCTGATCATGCTCACGCTGTCCCGGCTGATGGTTCACTCGGGCATGATCGAGGCGTTGTCCACCGCTGCGGCCGCGGTCGGACCGGTCTGGCCGATGCTCGCGCCGTTGATCGGAGTTCTGGGAACGTTCGTGACCGGCTCCGCCACGGCGTCGAACATCCTGTTCACCGAGCTTCAGGCGACCACGGCGGCGAACCTCGCGCTTCCGGCGACGCCCCTGCTTGCGGCGCAGAGCTTCGGCGCGGCGATCGGAAACGTCGCGGCCCCTCACAACATCATCGCCGGAAGCGCCGCCGTCGGCCTGGCTGGGCGAGAGGGCGAGATTCTGGCGCGGACGGCTGGACCGTGCGTGGCCTGTTGCGCGCTCGGCGGCGCGACGGTCATGGCCTTGCTGGTTTGGTTTTGAGGCGGGGGCTCCTGGCAGACATTCCTCGACGCTTCTCGGCCGGTGCTCCGACGTCGGTTTATGGCGCCCGGGGCGATGCTGGACGGGACCGCACGCCGAATTGGACGTCGGTCTGCGGCGTTCGTTTCGGCCCGGCCAACGCGCTGCAAGCAAGCCGTTCCAGCCGAACGAACAAGAGCCCATGGGGCGGATCTCCACCCCAGCTCTCAGACTCGGGAGGGTCGGATCAGACCGGCCAGGCGAGCGTCTTCGTCTGTGTCCGGAGCAGAAACGGCGTGGTCAGCTTGGACCACTTGCGCGGACAGACGACCGAGACGGCGTACGCGTTAAACAGCTGGCCCCCGACCGTCCCTGAACTCATGACGCTGTGCGAGGCCCCTCGATGGGGCCTGCGGTTCGGCGCGCGCGCAGCATTGCAATGAGCGCTGCGTCCCGCGCCGCCTCGAGCTCCTGCACGCCGCGTCCGTCCGCCTCCGCCTCGACCCCGGCGACGAGCGCGGCCGTCACTTCGGGCGTCAAAGAAGGCGCGCCCAGATCGTTCCAGCGACGCATCTGCCCGGGCCCAAGATGCGCCAGGTATCCGGCGAGCCCTCCAAGGCCGCCGCCCAGGTGATAGGCCATATGCGACCCCGCCACGGACCAGCGTAGACCTGGGCCGTTGACGAGGGCGGCGTCCACGGCCTCCACGTCGGCGATGCCTTCCGCCACGATGTGCACCGCCTCCCGCCAAAGCGCCGAGGCCAAGCGGTTGGCGACGTGTCCCGCCGCGTCTCGGCGCAGGCGTATCGTCGTCCGTCTCGTCGCTGCATAAAGGGCCTCGGCCCGAGCGACCAACTCGTCATCGACTCCGAACAGCTCCACCAACGGGATCAGGTGCGGCGGGTTGAACGGATGCGCGGTGATGAGACGCGACGGCTCTCGCAGTCCCGGCGACAGCTCGGACCAGGTCAGCGACGATGTGGAGGATGCGAAGACCGCGTCCGGGTCTGCGGCGGCCTCAACCTGCGCGAAAAGATCCCGTTTGACCGCGGCGTCGTCGGGCGCGTTCTCCTGAACCAAGACGGCGCCGGTCATCGCCTCGGACAGGTCGCCTGTGACAAGGGCCTTTCCAAGGCGGCCCGGAGCGCCGTGAAGCTGCCGCAGATGCTCCAGCGGCTGCGCCATCCGCGCCTCGACCTGCGATCTGGCCTCAGGATCGGGATCCCAAACCGTCACGTCGGCCCCGTGATGGCGGAACAAAGCCGCCCAGGACGCCCCGATCAATCCCCCGCCCAGAACCGCGATCGGCCGGTCGGTCATCGGCTCCGTCATCTTGCTCTCCTTCGATGCCGACTGGCCTGCATGCGTCGGGCGGGCGGCGCCGCGGTCCGCCGTCTCGGCCCTACCTTTCTGCGGCGTCGCCGCGGCCGGCGCCACCCGGCAAAGCCTCTCTACGCACCGTCGAACGGCTCGGGGTCGCTAGGATCATCTGACGGCTAGATATCGATCGAGCTGTTGGTGCGGCGGATCATGCGCATCTCTGCGAGTCCAAGGAAGCGGTCCATCGCGCTCGGCGAAAAGCGGCGACCGGCACGGCGCCGCCCAAGACCTCCCCTCTCGCCTGAGTGACGCACACGGCGTTTTCGGCCGGCCTCCGCTCCTCGCCGGGGCCCCATGACCCGCCAATCCATCACGGCGTCGTGGCCCGACCGCGAGAGTCGTCAGGACCGACGTCAGCCTCTCGCGACCAGCCGGAGGATCGCGCGGGCTATGCCGGCATCGGCCCTAGGAACCTGAAACAGACGGCGACGAAGGCGGCGAGGAACAGCGTTTCGCCGACCAGAAGCGCGATGGCCGGCTGGCCGACCCTCAGGATCGCCGCGGGCCGGGTCTTCACGCCGACCGCGGCGATGGCGGTCAGAAGCAGCCAGTCCGACCCCGCGGCCGTCGCCGACAAAGCGAACTCCGGCAGAGAGACCGTTGAGTTCAAAGCCGCCAACAAAACGAAGGCCACCACGAAACTCGGCACATATGAAGGGCGCGCCTCGGACGTGAAGGACGTTTGGAGCCTGAGAACGAGCACCGCCGCCACGACCACGGGGCCGAGCATCGCCACGCGCAGCAGCTTGACCAGCGTGGCCGTCTCTCCCGCCGTTTCCGAAACCGAGAAGCCGGCCCCCACAACCTGCGCCACGTCGTGGATCGTCGCGCCCAGGTAGATGCCCGCCGCGACGTCGCTGAGCGAAAAAGCGGCCAGAACCAGCGGGTAGATCACCATGGCGGCGGTGGAAAGGACCGTGACGCCGACCACGGTGAAGACCAGACGCTCGTCCGACCGCTCATCTCGCGGTAGGACGGCCGCGATCGCCATCGCCGCCGATGCGCCGCAGATCGCCACCGCTCCCGCCGAAAGGAAGGCGAAGCGATAGCGAAAGCCGAAGAACCTCGCCGCCGAGAGACCGAAGAGGATCGTCGCCGGCACGGCCCCGACCACCAGCGCGACCACCGGCCAGCCCAAGTCGCCGATCATCTCGAAGCTGATGCGCAAGCCGAGCATCGCCACGCCGAGGCGCAGCAGCGTCCGCGCCGCGAAGGCGATGCCGGGCTCGCAGCGCGGATCGTCCGCGAAGACTTTCATGGCCATCCCGAGCAGCAAAGCGAGAAGCATGGCCGGCGCGTCGATCTGGATCGAAAGAAAACGGCTCGACGCTGCGACGACCACGGCGACCAGCACGCCCGGAAGCAGAGGGCGAAGGCGCGCCGACAGCTTGGACAGATCGAGATCGAAGCTCACGACGCGCTTCCTCGGCGACGTTCGTACGAGGCGGGTTCAGCGGTCATCGGCCAGCTCTCGCGCGAGCTTCAAGTGGTGGGAGGCCACGGAGACGCCCTCGCGCTCCGCCCTTTCGAGGGCGGCGCGCCGACGGGCGCCGGGCACGCGGGCCCCCTCGGATGCCTCGATCAGACGCATCAACTCGGCGACGCGGCCGGCGAAACCCGACGCTGGATCGGGCGCGATGGCGATCAGCGTCTGGCCGACGCGCGGCGCAGGGCCCTGAGCGTCGAAGAAGGAGCCGGCGTCGCGGCTGAAGGCGCTGCCTGTGAAGCACGATGCCAACACCTCGACCATGAGCGCCAGCGCGGCGCCCTTGGCCTCGCCGATCGGGACCATGGTTCCGGCGAGCGCCGCCTCGGGGTCCGTCGTGGGCGCTCCGTCGGCATCGAGCGCCCATCCCTCCGAGATCGGCAGGCCGGACGACTTGGCGGTCATCACTTTGCCGCGCGCGACGCGGGACAGGGACAGGTCGATGACCAGCGGCGCCTCTCCTTCGCCTGCGGGCGCCGCGAAGGCGATGGGGTTGGTGCCGTAGAGCGGCTCCTTCGCGCCCCAGGGCGCGATGGCCTTGGGCGTATTCGCGACCATCATGCCGACAAGGCCCTCGCGGGCCAGCCGTTCGACCTGCACCGACAACGCGCCGCAATGGTGCGAGTTCGTGACGGCCATCACCGCCACGCCCATCCGCCGCGCAAGCGGCGCGCCATGGGCGATGGCCGCGTCCAGGGCCGGGTAGGCGAAGCCGCGGTCCGCATCTATCAGCACCGAGGCCGGGCCACGGCGCGTGACGCGAACCTCGGCGCGCGGGTTGATCTTGCCCGAGCGGACCTGCGCCGCGTAGTCGCCGAGCCGCGAGAACCCATGGCCGACCTGCCCCTCGGCCTCCGCCGCCACGAGCGCGCGCGCGACCGAGGCAGCGACCGCATCGCCCACGCCGGCCGAGCCGAGCGCCGAGTGGATCAGAGCCTCCGCGTCCGAAAGAGAAAGGCTTTGAGCATCCGACATGGACGGACTTTCGGCGGTTCGAGAAACGCCCGAAGTCGGCCGAGGGCCAGGGCGGGGCGACGGCGTCACGCGCTGCGGTAGAGCTTGGTCAAGGAAAACTCGCGATGGCCCAAAGCCTCCGCCGCGGTGTTGCGGCCGTTGGCGGTGCGACGGACCATGTCGATCAGCGCGTCGCAGGCCTCGTCGATGGTTTGCTCGCGCCGCAGAATGCCTGAGACGTCCACATCAACGTGCTCGCCCCTGGTGCGGACGGTGCGAGGGTTGGCGGTGATCTTGATCACCGGGACGATCGGGTTCCCGACGACGTTGCCTTGTCCGGTCGGGAAGGTGTGGATCACCGCCCCGCCCGCGGCCATGAGCGTGACGCACTCGGCGGCCGCCGAGGAGCTGTCCATGAAGTAGAGGCCGGGTCCGGCGCGCGGCCTTTCCGCCGGCTCGAGAACATCGATGTAGCGGGACGTGCGCCCGATCTTCTCGAGGTTGCCGAGAGCCATCTCCTCGATGGTGGTCAGCCCGCCTTCGATGTTGCCTTTGGTCGGCTGGCTATCCGACAGATCGTCGCTCTGGTGAGCGAAGATCACCTCGTCCTGGTAGGCCTTCCACATCTTGTGCCAGCGCTCGCCGACCTCTGCGTCGACGGCGCGTTCGCGGCAGATGTGCTCCGCCCCCGTGATCTCCGACCTTTCCCCGAAAAAGCCGATGATGCCGTCCGGAAGAAGCTTGTCGTACATGTTGCCGACGGTCGGACAGGACCCGAGACCTGTGGTCGTGTCGCTCTCGCCGCATTTGGTGGACACCCACAGCTCGTTGACGGAGCACTCCTCGCGCTGGATCTCGGTCGCCGCGTGGACGAAGTCTTTGGCGGCCCAGGAGGCGGCGCGGATCGTCTCGAAATCCCCCTTCTGCTCGATGGAGAATTCGGCGACCTGCTTGCCGCTCTCGCGGATGCCGTCGGCGATGTGATTGGTCCAGCCCGGCTCGATCCCGATCACCACGACCGAGTGCACGTTGGGGTTGGAGCCGGTGCCGATCAAGGTGCGGAAATGCAGTTCCAGATCCTCGCCGAACTGCAGGCGGCCGTAGGCGTGCGGGATCGCCAGCGTCCCCTTCACGTTGTTGGCCACCGCTTCGCAGGCGGCGTTGGAGATGTCGTCGACGGGCAGGATCAGCACGTGGTTGCGCACGCCGACGCGGCCGTTTTCGCGCCGGAAGCCTTTGAAGGTGATGTTGGAGTGCCTCGTCATCGGAGCGGGGTCCTCACCAGCGCTTGGTCTTGCAGTTGTGGGTGTGGACATGGCCGCCCTTGGGCACGTCCGCGACGATTCTGCCGATGTCCTCGCCGTACTTGATGGCCGTGTCGCCCGTCGCGAGGTCCTTGAGCGCGATCTTATGGCCGATCGGAACGTCGGCGCCCGCAGTCATGCGGAAGGTCGAATTGTCGTGAGTCACGCAGCACAGCATGTCGGCGCCCGCCGCCAGCCCCTCGACCACGACGACGCCGACGTTGTCGGCGGTTTCATGGACGAGCAGATGGGGAAGCTCGTTTGGGATGGGGTTCGACATGGGGCGGGCCTTTCAGACGGTCGAAGCGGGATCGAAGACGGCATCGGGCGCGGGAGTCGCCGCGTTCCGGTCCGCCACCGCTCGCGCACCGTTTCCAAAGCGATGCTCTTCGATTTCGCAGCTTGGATCGAGTTCGCCATCGAAGCTCACGTCTCACGTCTCCTCTAAGCCGCGCCTGGCGCACGAACGTCGCCGACAGCGCCGTCCTGCAGCGCGAAGCGTCGGATGTCGAGGCCTGCAGCGCAACTGTGTGTCGTCACATGATTTGAGACCTCGCGCGGAGGATCGCTCTCGAGGTTGCGCAGCGCGGCTGTGAGGGAGCCAACGGCGCTGTCGGAGGGTCTCGTCCATGATCCTGCGCCGCTCCGCGAGGATGGCTTGGTCACGGCCGAAGTAGGCGTCGGCGGGCATCACGTTGCCGAGGCTCTCATGGACGGGTCGATGGTTGCAGTGCGCAACGAGCTTGCCAACGTCGGCCTTAAGGGCGCCTGCATGTATTGGTTCTCTAATAGGGCCCGGTTATCGAGCTTCTGATGCAACGAGCGCGGAGGCTGGCTCGCCAAGGGGATTCCTAGCGCCGCCGCTCTCTGAACCACTGCGCCGAACCTGGAATGGAGGTTCGGCAGGGGCGGGGCGATCGACTTGAGGGATGACTTCGATGCTGCGGCGTTGCGCCGCCTAGCGAAGCGCAGCCGGCACGGTCGCCAGAGCCGTCGGCTTCTCGCTCTGGCGGAGATCTACGACGGCAAGCGGCGCTCGAACTTCGCCCGGCTCGCCGGCGTCGGCCAGCAGTTCGTCCGCGACTGGGTTCTACGGTTCAACGCCGAGGGTCCGGACGGGCTGATCGACCGCAAGGCGCCCGGTCCCGCGCGCAAGCGGAACGATGGGCAGCGCGCCGCCCTGGCGTAGATCGTCCTGGACGTATCGCCCCAGCGGTTTCTGCTCAGGTTATGCTGCTAATTCGAACGCCGCCGCCGGCGTGCGCATGCCAAGCGCCTGGTGCGGGCGGCGGTCGTTGTAGAAGCCGATCCAGTCGCCGATGGCGCGATCCGCATGGGCCAGGCTTTCGAAGCGC